>CALDMA010000324.1 GCA_937915075.1 uncultured Oscillospiraceae bacterium | reverse complement strand
TTAGTTCCAAGTATTTTACCATACTTGTCTAACAAATGGGGTGCTGTTCACCGGCGGGCAGCGTCCTTTTATTGCGTTTTCGGTCTGTTGTGTTTCCGGTATTACTTTCTCTTGTAGCCGCGGTTGAGACGCATCTCAAGGGCGTCAAGCTCCTCGTAGAGCTCCTCGGGCACCTTGCCGATCTTCTCGTAGTAGGCGCGGGCGTCGGAGCACTCCTGCAGCCAGAGGTCGCGGTCGACGGAGAGCAGGCGGCGCATATCGTACATGGACATTTCAAGGCCCTCCATGTCGATGTCGTGGGTGTTGGGCTCATAGCCGAGCGCGGTCTCCGCCGCGCCGATCTCATCGTCCGCGCGGGAGATGATCCACTGCAGCACGCGCATATTGTCGCCGAAGCCGGGCCAGGCGAAGTGACCCTCGTCGTCGGTGCGGAACCAGTTGACGTTGAAGATCTTGGGCGGGTGCGGGATCTTCTTGCCCATATCCAGCCAGTGCTGCCAGTAGTCGCCCATGTGGTAGCCGCAGAAGGGCAGCATCGCCATGGGGTCGCGGCGCACGACGCCGACCTGACCGGTCGCGGCGGCGGTGGTCTCCGACGCCATGATGGAGCCGACGAACACGCCGTGCTGCCAGTTGAAGGACTGGTAGACCAGCGGCGCGGTCTTGGCGCGGCGGCCGCCGAAGATGATGGCGCTGATGGGCACGCCCTCGGGATTGTCGAACTCGGGACTCAGGCAGGGGCAGTTGCGGGCGGGCGCGGTGAAGCGGCTGTTGGGATGCGCCGCCTTTTCGGGGCTCTGCGGCGTCCAGGGGCGGCCGCGCCAGTCGATCGCGCGGGCAGGCGGGGTCTTGTTCAGGCCCTCCCACCACACGGTGTTGTCGCTCAGGTCGAGGGCGACGTTGGTGAAGATGGTGTCCTTATGCGTGGAGATGAGGGCGTTCGGGTTGGACTTCATGGAGGTGCCCGGCGCGACACCGAAGAAGCCGTTCTCGGGGTTCACAGCCCAGAGGCGGCCGTCCTTGCCGATGCGCAGCCAGGCGATATCGTCGCCCACGCACCACACACGCCAGCCCCAGCGCTGCAGGCCCTCGGGCGGGATGAGCATGGCAAGGTTCGTCTTGCCGCAGGCGGAGGGGAAAGCGGCAGAGATGTACTTGATCTCGCCGCGGGGATTCTGAATGCCGAGGATCAGCATATGCTCGGCCATCCAGCCCTCCTGCCGGCCGAGGTTGGAGGCGATGCGCAGGGCGAAGCACTTCTTGCCCTGGAGCACGTTGCCGCCGTAGTTGGAGTTCATGGAAATGATGGTATTGTCCTGTGGGAAGTGGACAATGTACTTGTTCTCTTTATCGAGATCGCACTGGCAGTGCAGTCCCTTGATAAAACCGGTATCGTCGCCGAGCGCGTCGCACACGGCCTTGCCGATACGGGTCATGATCGCCATATTCAAAACGACGTAGATGGAGTCCGTCAGCTCAAAGCCGTACTTGGCGAACGGCGAGCCGATGATGGACATGGAGTACGGAATGACGTACATCGTGCGGCCCTTGTAAGCGCCGTCGGCGAGAGCGTACATCTTCTCGTACATTTCCTTGGGGTCCATCCAGTGGTTGGTGGGACCGGCATCCTCCTCACGCTCGCAGCAGATGAAGGTGCGGTCCTCGACACGGGCGACGTCGTCCGGGTCGGTGCGGTGGAGATAGCAGCCGGGGAGCTTATACTCGTTGAGCTTGATGAGGATGCCCTCCTCGACGGCCTGCGCACGCAGCGCCTCGAGCTGTTCCTCCTCACCGGTGATCCAGACGATCTTGTCCGGCTGCGTCATGGCGGCCATTTCCTCCATCCACTGGAGAACGGCCTCGTTTTTCGTGAGGGCGCTTGCCGCGTCCATCCACTTCAGAGCGGTCTTGCTTTCGGGTTTTGTCATCTCGTTTCTTTCCTCTTCAGCATATCCGCGAGGCAAATGATAAGAAAATTTTTACCCCGTGGCTGTGTGGTTCGCTTTGCATCCCGGGCGGGAGAGGGAGCTGACCGATGCACAGAGAAAAATTGCTATTGAGAGTCCTCCTGCTTCAGCAGTTTAGCAGAAAGGCCCATCAATAGCAATAAATCGACTCATTATTATTTTCTATAAATGGCGTCCCGCCGTCAAGCCGGCAGGCGCTCGGCCAGCGCGCGGGTCAGACGGGCGAACTCCTCCAGCCCCAGCCTCTCGCCGCGGACCGTCGGCGCAAGGCCGGCAGAGACGACCGCCTCGGTCACCTGCTCCTTGGTGAGCTGACTGCCGAAGCCGGTCATCAGGCTGTTGACGAGCGTTTTGCGGCGCAGGGCGAAGGAGGCGTAGACGACGCGGAAGAAGAGCTTCTCGTCCTCCACCGCGACCGGCGGTGTCTTACGCACCTCGGCGCTCAGGACGGCGGAGGTCACCTTCGGCTGCGGCCGGAAGCACTCGCGTCCGACCTCGAAGAGCAGACGCGGCGTGGTGTGGTACTGCATATAGACCGAGAACGCGCCGTAGGCGGCGGTGCCCGGCGCGGCGCAGAGCCGCTCGGCGACCTCCTTCTGCACGAGCACCGTGATGCTCTCAAAGCACTTCGACTCGAGCAGCGCGGTGATGGCAGGCGTCGTGATGTTGTAGGGCAGGTTCGCGCAGACGATGGGCGTGAGGCCCTCGAATTTCTCGTGCACAAGGGCGGGAAGGTCGGTCCTGAGGATGTCGGCGGAAACGACCTCGAAGTTATCAAAGTTCGCCATCGTCTCGTCCAGAATGGGCAGCAGCGTCTTGTCCAGCTCAACCGCGACGACCCTGCCCGCGCGGCGGCAGAGCTCGTGGCTGAGCGCGCCGATGCCGGGGCCGATCTCCAGCACACCGTTTCCCTCCCCCGCCTCACTCGCCTCGGCGATGGCGGCGGGGATAGAGGCGTCGATGAGGAAATTCTGCCCCATGGACTTGCTGAAATGAAAGCCGTGGCGGCGCAGCAGCGCCTCGATGGCGGCAATGTCACAATGCTCCATGCGTGTCTCCTTTGCAGGCGGAAGAATTGAAAATATTTTACCACAGAGAGGCGAAAAAGAGTAGCATTTTTTTCGCGCCTGTGCTATGATTCTCGCGATATTTGCAGAAAGAGGTCGTTTTTATGGAGCTGACGCCTGTCACCTATCTCATCGTCCTGCCGCTCGTGTTTCTCGCGGGCTTTGTGGACTCCGTCGCCGGAGGCGGCGGGATCATCTCGCTGCCCGCTTATCTGATGGCCGGTATCCCCGCCCATCTGGCCGCCGGCACGAACAAGGTCGTCAACGGCACGGGCACGCTCGTCGCCGCGCTGAAGTATTTCCGCAGCGGCAAGGTCCTGCTGCGTCCCGCCGTCACGGCGGCGGTGTGCGCGCTCATCGGCTCGGCGGTCGGCACGGAGCTGGCGGCCCTCATCTCCGAGCAGACGCTCGAGACGCTGATGCTCGTGGCCCTGCCCTGTGTGGCCGTCTTTCTGAGCGTCAAAAAGGACTTCGGGCGGGACATCCCCGCCGGTGAGCGTCCCGTTTATACGCCGCGGCAGGAGCTGCTGCGCTCCGCCCTCATCGGACTGGTGTTCGGCTGCTACGACGGGCTGGTCGGCCCGGGCACCGGCACCTTTATGATCCTCGGCTTCACGGCGCTGCTCTCGCTCGACCTCATCACCGCGGGCGGCTGTGCCAAGGCGAGCAACCTGGCCTCCTGCGCTGCCTCCGCCGTGGTGTGGGTCCTTCATGGGCAGGTGCTCTGGGCGCTGGCGCTGCCCGCTCTCGCGTGCAGCATCGCCGGCAATTATCTCGGCGCGCTCTACGCCATCCGCGGCGGCAGCAAGAAGATCCGCAGCGTGATGTTCCTGGTGCTGGGGCTGCTGTTCGTGAAGATGCTCTATGAGCTGCTGTTCTGAGGAACAAGAAAACGAAAAACCGAGGGCAGCCGCCCTCGGTTTTTTCATGCTCTCAGTCGAGAAAATAGGCGACGGAATTGCGCCGCCCGAACCGGATGCACTCATCGTAGGTATCCATAAACAGGTCGATCTTCGCGCCCCGCACGCCGGTATCCTCCGCGTGCGCCATGCCGTAGGTGTAGGAGCCGGAGGTGATGAACATGGTCGTCCCCAGAGGGATGACGTTTTTGTCCACCGCCACACAGCCGCGCGCGACCGCGGTGCCGGTCGCGGTGCGGGTGCCCACCCCGTCGTAGCCGGTGGTATAGGCGGTACACTTGACCTCCATCGAGCCGGTGAAGTGCAGCGCGTCGCCGGACTGCATGAGCAGATAGCCGCTGCCGTCGCTGTTTTTCACGACCGAGGCAATGGTATCGCCCGCCTGCGCCTCCTTGACGAGGGTGCCGACGTAGGCGTACTCGGTGACGCTGGTGTTGTTCTGCTCGGCGACCGCCTGCCGCGAGACCAGCTCGCCGTCGGCGTAAACGACCTCATAGACCACCTCGCGCGTGCCGTCCATGCCCTGCTGCCAGACCTGTGTCTCCCCCTTGGGGACCTTGTAGCTCTCGGTGTAGACCGTGGCGTGCTCCGCCGGCTCGGTGAGCGTCTCGTAGTAGGTGAAGCTCGCGGCGATCTCGATGAAGATCTCCGGCTCGCTCACGTCGACCTTGACCATCTCCATCGGGCCGACCGAGATGCCCATGCGCCGCAACAGCGCGTCGGCCGTTTCGTTGGTGCGGGTGGTGGCGTACTGCACCGCGTCCGTTCCGTGGGTGACTGTGACCTTGTGTCCGCCCTCAAAGCGCAGCTCGGCCGAGCCGTCCGCCGCACCGACGACGATCAGTTTATCCGCCGTCACCGGCTCGGCCAGCTCGACCGCCGTGGTCGCCTCGCCGTCGGTGATGAGGTAGAGCGCGCTTGCGCGCAGAGCGGGGACCGCGTTCACAGCCAGCACCAGACACAGCAGCATGGCGAAAACCGCCTGCCGCCGGTTGAGCGGAAAGCCCCGCTCCTTCCAGTTTGCTAACATAGTTGACCTCCGAAGTTTGCTGTGCGCCGAGCAGGCGGCGCATCAAAATGGTTACAATTGTCATTTTATTGTAACCATTTTGTAACCTTCTAAACTCCGAGGAGTATACCCTATTCCCCGCCGTTTGTCAAGCCGCGCGTGTCGAAGACAACATTTTGCGGCAGAAATCTCCTGTTTTCCGCAAGATATTGTATCTTTCCGCAACAAAAAGAGCAGGAGAGCGGCAGCTCAGCCGAGCCGCCGCTCTCCTGTTTTCTGGCGAGGGTGTATGAGGATCGAACTCATCCGGCAGGTTTTGAGCCTCCCGCAGACGGTTTTGAAGACCGCGGGGCACACCAGCACCCATCCACCCCCATGAAGGGTTTATTCGTACAAACGCCGCCCCGGGCGGCGCAGATCGCCCTCCCGCCTTGTGCGGCCATTCCGGTCAAGACATTCGAGCACCAACAGCGCGCTGTCGCGCGAGGCACCGAGGAGGTCGCGAAAGGCCGCGAGCGTGAGCGTCTCGTGGTCGGCAAAATGATCGCGCACGAGCGCGCAGGCGTGCGCGTAGACCTCGCGGTGCAGGCAGAGCCGCGGCGCAAGCGCGATCAGCTCGCCGCCGGTGAGCAGGCTCTCGAGCACACGCTCCGCCTCGGCGCGGTCCTTTGCGTCAAAGCGGGCGAGCACACGGTCCGTGCGCTCGGGGCGCAGGTCCGCCGCGCGGTAAAGCGCCAGCAGCTCGGTGCGCAGAGCAGTCTGGCGTCTGGTATAGCGCACGGTAAAGTCCGCGAGGGCATAGCGCTCCGCAGCGAATTTGAGCTTCCCCTCGCGCACGAAGAGCGCGAGCAGCGCGTCCGTGCGCTCCGGCTCGACGGTGTGAAAAAGCCTCTGGCGCAGCTCCGCCGCACGGATGCCCGCGTGGAGCGGGTTTTTCGCGTGGTAATCGGTCAGCAGCGCCTCACAGCGCGCCCAGAGCGCGTCGAGCACCGAAGCTGCAATGAAGCGTCCCGGCAGCGGCGCGGCGGCCTCACCGCGCGCGAGCAGCACGTCAAGCTCCGGCGCGAGCCGCGCCGTCTCCATGCCGAGGCGGGCGGCAAGCTGCGCCGCCGAGGGCAGCGCGGTATCCAAGGCGGCCAGCGCCTGCAGCACGCGCTCCGCGCCGCTGCCGTTCTCCCGCACGGCGAGGGCGGCGAGCGCCGCGGCGTCGTTCCGCTTGTGGCGCACAGGCGCGTCGTCAAGGATAATGCCGCCGCCGATGGTCTCGAGCGGCGAATAAAAGCGGATCACGAAGCGGTCGCCGCACTTCGCGGCGACGTCCTCGGTGAAGCGGAGCTGGGCATAGGCACTCTCGCCGGGGGCGAGGGCGTCGCGGTCGAGCAGCACGACCTTGGCGAGCCGCGCCGCCGTGCTGTGGCAGAAGTGGACGCGCGAGCCGTTTTCAACGGTGCGCTCCGAATCCTGCAAGCAGGAAAGGCGCACGTCGAGCAGGCGCGAGACGCGGACGCTGTCCGGCTCGGCCAGCGTATCGCCGCGGGCGGCGTCGGTTTTTTTGAGTCCCGCCAGATTCACCGCCACGCGCTGGCCGGCGACGGCGATCTCCGTATTTTCCCCGTGGACCTGCAAATTGCGCACGCGGCTGCGCGTGCCGGAGGGCAGCAGCTCGACCTCGCCGCCGCTGTGCAGCGCGCCCTCGATGAGCGTGCCGGTGACGACGGTGCCGAAGCCGTCCACCGAAAACACGCGGTCGATGGGCAGGCGGAACGGGATGCGGGCGCTTTTTTCCCGCGTCTGCCGCACAAGAGCGTGCAGCATTTCCCGTAGATCTTCGATCCCCTGTCCGGTGACGGCAGAGGTCTCGACGACCGGCGCGTTTTCCAGAAAGGTCCCCTTCACGCGCGCGGCGATCTCCGCGCGCGCCATGGCGAGCCAGTCGGCGTCCGCGAGGTCGCATTTGGTGAGAACGACCACGCCGCGGCGCACGCCGAGGAGCGAGAGGATGTTCAGATGCTCGACCGTTTGGGGCATGACGCCCTCGTCCGCCGCGACGATGAGCATCGCAAGGTCAATGCCGCCCGCGCCGGCGAGCATGGTTCGGATGAATTTTTCATGACCCGGCACATCCACCACGCCGGCACAGGTGCCGTCGGAAAAGTCCAGCCGCGCGAAGCCGAGCTCGATGGTCAGGCCCCGCCGCTTTTCCTCCGCCAGACGGTCGGTGTCCACGTCGGTGAGGGCGCGGACCAGCGCCGTTTTACCGTGGTCGACGTGGCCGGCGGTGCCGATAACAACGTGCTTCATCGGTCGCTCTCCGCGACGGCGCGCACGAGCTCATCGTATTCCTCCGGCCGGACGGTGCGCAGACAGAGCAGCAGCCGTTCGTGCGCGATGCGCGCGGCAACAGGCGTTTCGCGCTGCCGCAGGCGCTCCGCCAGCTCGTCCACGCGGCAATGCCGCGGTGTGACCGCCGCGGCGCAGCCGGGCAGCGTCTGCGCCGGCACGCTGCCGCCGCCGACCGCGTCCTCCTCCGCGAGGACTTCGGCGGAAATGCCGCGCTCCGTCAGCTTGGCGCAGAGCGTCTGCGCCTGCGCGCGCAGCTCTTCGGGCGATGCCGCGAGCATGGCGAGGGTCGGCAGCGTGGAGACGGCGGAGCCGTCGGCATAGGCGCGGAGCGTCGCCTCGAGCGCCGCGAGCGTCATTTTGTCCACGCGCAGAGCGCGGAGGAGCGGGTGGCGCTTGAGCACGTCGAGGCAGGATTTTTTCCCCACGAGGATCCCCGCCTGCGGGCCGCCGAGAAGCTTATCGCCCGAGCAGGTGACCGCGTCCGCGCCCGCGCGGACGGAGCCCTGCAGCGTCGGCTCGCCGTGGATGCCGAACGCTTCAAGGTCGAAAAGGCTGCCGCTGCCGAGGTCCTCGAAAAACGGCAGGCCGCGGGAATGGGCGAGCGCGGCGAGCTCCTCGCGGCTCGCGCTCTCGGTGAAGCCGACGATGCGGTAATTGCTGGTGTGGACCTTCATCAGCGCGCGGGTATGCTCGCCGATGGCGGCGGCATAATCCGCGGCGCGGGTCTTATTGGTCGTGCCGACCTCGCGCAGCGTCGCGCCGCAGGCGGCCATGATCTCCGGCACGCGGAAGCTGCCGCCGATCTCGACCAGCTCGCCGCGCGAGACGACGACCTCGCCGCCGGCGGTCAGCGCCGTGAGGAGCAGCAGCACGGCGGCCGCGTTGTTGTTGACGACCAGCGCGCTCTCCGCGCCGGTCAGGCGGCAGAGGAGCGCCTCGACGTGGGCATTGCGCGAGCCGCGCCCGCCGCTTTCCACATCGTATTCCAGGGTGGAATAGCGCTCTGCGGCGTCCGCGGCGGCTTTAGCCGCGCGTCCGCTCAGGCGGGCGCGTCCGAGATTCGTGTGAAGCACGACGCCGGTAGCGTTGATGACCGGACGGAGCGAGGGCGTTTCCGCCCGGCGGACGGCCTCGGCGGCAAGGGCGCAGAGCGCCGGGGTCTCCGGTATCGCCGGCGTTTCGCCGGAAAGAACACTCTCCCGCAGCACGTCGAGCGTGCGGCGCACCGCCGCGGTCACCGCGGCGGCGGAGGCGTCCGGGCAGAGCGCGTGCGTGGGGGCAAGCAGCTCGTCCACCTTGGGGATATTTCGCAGCAGAGACCTGTCCATTGCTTCGCGCTCCTTTCTTACTCCGCGTCGGCCCAGCCGTTCGCGGCAATTTTGGCAAAATAGGTCATGGCCTCGACCGGATGCTCGCCCACGGCGGTCTCGCCGGTGAGGAGCAGATAGTCCGCGCCGCTCTTCGCCGCCTGATAGACGTCCGTGACCTCGGCGCGCGTGGGCACGGCGGCGTGGTGCATTGAATGGAGCATCTGCGTGGAGACCATAAAGGGACGCTTCGCCGCGCGGCATTTGCGCGCGATGAGCGCCTGCGCGCGGGGCAGCTCCCAGAGCGGCATGGCGTTGCCGAGGTCGCCGCGGGCGATCACAACGACGTCCGCGAGCGGAAGGATCTCGTCGAGCCGGTGCAGTCCGGTCATGCTCTCGATCTTGGCAAAAATTTTCAGCTCCTCCGCGCCGGTCTCGCGCAGGGCGGCGCGCACGGCGCGCAGATCGTCCGCACCGCGGACAAAGGGCTGCATCAGCGCGGTGACGCCGTACTCCTTCGCATGGCGCAGGTTTTCCATATCCATCTCCGTGAGCGCGCTTGCGGGCAGCTCGCGGCCCGAGACGGCAAGGCTCTTGCGGGAGGACAGCGCTCCGCCGCGCTCCACGCGGCAGGTCATCGCCCGCGCGTCCAGCACACGGAGAGAAAGCGCGCCGTCGTCGAGCAGCAGCTCGTCGCCGCGCAGCAGATTGCCGGTCAGGATCGGCGGGACCGGAAAGGCTTCGCCGAGCGTGAGCGTTTCTCCCTCGCGCAGGGTCAGCGGAGCGGAAAGCGTGCCGACGCGCAGCTCGGGGCCCTGCAGGTCGATGAGCAATTCACAGGAAACGCCCTCCGCGGTCTCGGCGCGGCGCAGGCTCTCCAGCCACGGCGCACGCTCGGCGAGCGGGCCGTGGGAAAGGTTCAATCGCACGCCGCGCATCCCCGCGCGCAGCAGGGCGCGGAGCGTATTCTCGTCGGCGCAGGCGGGTCCGAGCGTGCCGTAGAGCTTGCCGGTCATGGCGTTTCCTCCTTGGGGTGAAAATGGTCGTACACCGCGCGGCCCGCGGCGCGGCCCAGCTCCGATTGCAGCGCGGACAGCTCCGCCTCGCGGATGGCCTTGACGCTCTTGAAGCGGGCCAGCAGCTTCCGCTTGCGCACCTCGCCGATGTTGGGGATATCGTCGAGCGCGGAGACGACGGATGAGCGCGTGTGGCTCTCGTGGTGGTAGGTGATGGCGAAGCGGTGCGTTTCCTCCTGGATCTGCCCGATGAGGGCAAAGACGGCGGGGTCGGCGTGCAGATCGATCTCATGGCCCTCGGCGGTGGTGAGGGCGCGGGTGCGGTGGCGGTCGTCCTTGACCATGCCGAAGATGGGAACGTGCAGACCGAACGCCGCGCAGACCTTCTCCGCGACGGCGGCGTGCGTCATGCCGCCGTCGATGAGAAACACATCGGGCAGCGGCGCGAATTTCTCATCGCCGTCGACGTAGCGCTGCAGGCGGCGGGTCAGGACCTCCTCCATCGAAGCGTAGTCGTCGGGATGCCCGCTGACGGACTTCATCTTAAAGCGGCGATAGTCGCGCTTGAGCGGTCTCGCGCCGGCGTAGACGACCATCGACGCGACGATGTCGCTCGCGCCGGTGTTGGAGATATCGTAGGATTCCATGCGCTTGGGCGCGGCGCTCAGGCCGCACATGGCGGCAAGGCTCTTGAGCGTTTTGTCCTCGCGCTCGGCGGCGGTGGTGACGCGCTCGACCTCCTCGCGGGCGTTGCGCTCGGCCATGGCAAGCAGCTCCGCCCTTTCGCCGCGCTGCGGCACGCGCAGCGTGACGCGGCGCCCCGCGCGGGAGGTGAGCACCGTTTCCAGTTCGGAAAGCTCGTCCACGGCAAAGGGCAGCAGGATCTCCCGCGGCAGCACGCCGCGCGGGAGGTAATACTGCGACAAAAGCGCCGAGAGCGTATCGGCCTCGGTCTCGTCGGTAGGAGCGGCAAAAATGCTCGTCTCGCGGCCGGTGACGCTGCCGTCCTCCACGTGGACGATGGCGCAGCCGGACTTGGCCGCACCTGTGTAGAGGCCCCAGACGTCGGTGTCGGCGCAGACGCCGGCAATGACCTTCTGGCGCTTGCCGAGCACCTCAATAGCGGCGATGCGGTCGCGCAGGACGGCGGCCTGCTCGAAATGCAGCTGCTCCGCCTCGTGCTCCATCTCGGCCTTCAGCTCGCGCGTGAGCGCCTTATAGTGTCCCGAGAGGAGCGAGCACGCCTGCTCGATGCGCTTTTGATATTCCTCCGCGTCCGGCTCGCCGCGGCAGAAGCCGTCGCAGCGGCCCATGTGGTGATTGAGGCAGGGGCGCTCCTTCCCGATATCGCGCGGGAACTGGCGCGTGCAGGTCGGCAGGCGGAAGGCCGCGCAGACCGCGTCGATGGCGGCGCGGGTCTCGCCGCGCGCGCCGAAGGGCCCGAAGTAGCGTGCGCCGTCGTCCGCCGTTTTGTTGGCGAGCGTGAAGCGCGGGTAGGGGCCGTGGGAGAGGCGGACGAAGGGGTAGCCCTTATCGTCCTTGAGCAGGATATTGTAGTGCGGCTGATGCTGCTTGATGAGGGAGTTTTCGAGGATCAGCGCCTCGAACTCGCTGGAGACAAAGATGGTGTCGAAATGGTCGACCTGCGAGACCATGCGGCGGGTCTTTTCGTTGTGGCCCGTGCCGAGCTGGAAATACTGGCTGACGCGGTTTTTGAGCTTTTTCGCCTTGCCGACGTAGATGACCTTGCCCGATGCGTCCATCATCAGATAAACGCCCGGGGCGAGCGGCAGATCGTTGGCCTTTTCAAGCAGCTGTTCCCTGGTCATGCGCTCCCTCCTTTCCGCGGAAAAAGGCGGCTCCGCCCTGTGCGAAACCGCCTTTCCTTGAAACTATGATCGTTTATTCGCCGAAGTTGCCGGAAACCAGCTCGCTGAGTGCGGCGACCGCTTCTTTTTCGTCGCTGCCGTCGGCAAGCAGGGTGATGGTGGTGCCCTTCGTGATGCCGAGGGACAGCACGCCCAGCAGACTCTTGGCGTTTACGCGGCGCTCGTCCTTCTCCACCCAGATGCCGCTCTTGAACTCGTTGGCCTTCTGAATAAAAAAGGTCGCGGGGCGCGCGTGCAGACCGACCTCATTGTTGATCGTGACTTCCTGTGTAACCATTCTCTCATCCTCCCAAATCAGACTAACGGGATATTGAGTATATTATACCATTCAAACCCCATTCGTCAATCCACTTTTTTACAAACTTCGGGAAAAACAAGGCGCTTCGTTCGGGCAGTCTGCCGAAAGTGTCGCTTTGTCCGCAGCAGACGGACAGCGCTCACTTGAACTCCACAATGGTCACGCCGCTCTCGCCCTCGCCGTAATTGCCGAGGCGGAAGGACCTGACCGTTTTGTCGCGGCGCAGGTACGCCTGCACGGCCTTGCGCAGCGCGCCGGTACCCTTGCCGTGGATGATGGTAACGGTCTCGAGGTGGGCGCGGCGGGCGGCGTCGAGATAGTTCTCCAGCACGCTTTCGGCCTCGAGCGTTTCCATGCCGCGCAGGTCCAGCTCGCGGGCGGCGGCCGCGGTGTTGAGGATGCGGCGGGCCGGCGAGGCGGGCGCGGACGGTTTTTTCATGGCGGCGCGCTCGCCGTCCTCGATGAGGCGCACCTCGTCGTTCTTGACGGTCATGGAGAGAACGCCTGCCTTGAGCACAAGTTTGTCGCCCTTGACGGCGGTGACCTCGGCGGGACGGTTCGTGCCCGGGATCTCCACCAGGTCGCCCGCGCGGATGGGGCGGGACGGTGCGGGGATCGGCTCGCGCGATTCGTCGCGCACACCGGCGCGCTCGCGCGCGGCGTTGAGCTCGGAGACGATCTCGACGCGCTTTTCGTTCATCGCCTGCGCGTCGAGCTGCTTTTTCTGCGCTTTTCGCAGCTCGTCGAGCTCGCGGAAGGCGGCGTCCGCCGCGCTCTTGGCGTCGGCAAGGATGCGCTTGGCTTCGGCCTCGCCGCGGCTGCGGGCGTTCTCCTTGGCGCGCTCCATCTGGGCGCGGAACTCACGGGCGCGGCGGGAGTCCTCCTCTTGCTTCGCGTGCAGGCGGTCGATCTCCTCCTTCTCCTTTTCGAGCTGCTGGCGCTTGATCTCCAGCTGCGTCAGCACGTCCTCGAAACGGATGCTCTCCGCGTCCATCTGCTGCTTCGCCGTCTCAATGACGCGCGGGTCGAGGCCGAGCCGCGCGGAGATGGCGAAGGCGTTGGACTTACCGGGGATGCCGATGAGGAGCTTATAGGTGGGGCAGAGCGTCCCCACGTCGAACTCGCAGCTCGCGTTCTCAACGCCCGCGGTGGTCATGGCAAAGGTCTTGAGCTCGGCGTAGTGCGTGGTGGCGGCGACCTTCGCGCCGCGGGCGCGGACGTGCTCAATGACCGCGATGGCGAGGGCCGCGCCCTCGACCGGGTCGGTGCCCGCGCCCAGCTCGTCGAAGAGGACGAGGGAATCGCCGTCCGCCTCGTCGAGGATATTGACAATGGTCTTCATGTGCGCGGAGAAGGTGGAAAGGCTCTGCTCGATGCTCTGCTCGTCGCCGATGTCGGCAAGGATTCCGGTAAAGACGCTCACCGCGCTGCGGTCGCCCGCGGGAATGTGCAGTCCGCACTGCGCCATCAGGCAGAGCAGACCGAGCGTTTTGAGGCTGACGGTCTTGCCGCCGGTGTTGGGGCCGGTGATGACGAGGGTATCGAAGCTGCGGCCCACCTCGATGTCGATGGGCACGGCCTTGGCGGGATCGAGCAGCGGATGACGGGCGCGGCGGAGCGAAACGCTGCCGTCCGTGCGGATCTCGGGGCGGGCGGCGTCCATCTGATAGCTCAGCTCGCCGCGGGCGAAGATGAGGTCGAGGTGGACGAGAATGTCATAATCCCAGAGAATGTCCTCCGAAAAGCCCGCGGCCTCGGCAGAGAGGGCAAAGAGGATGCGCTCGATCTCCTTCTTCTCCTTGGCCTCCAGCTCCTTGAGCTCATTGTTCGCCTGCACGACGCCCATCGGCTCGACGAAGATCGTCGCGCCGGAGGCGGAAATGTCGTGGACAAGGCCGGGCAGGTCGCCGCGGTGGTCAGCCTTAACGGGCACGACGAAGCGCCCGTCGCGCTGGGTGATGAGAGCCTCCTGCAGCGTGCTCTTGTAGCTGGGTGAGGAGATGATCTTCTGCAAAATTTGTCTGCCCTTGGCGCTTGCGGCGCGCTTGTGCCGGCGGATATCTGCCAGCTCGGGGCTGGCGGCGTCGGCGATCTCGTCCTCGGAGAGGATGGAGGTCGTGATCTTATCCTCTAAAAAGCGGTTGGTGTGGAGCGAGGCAAACATTCGGTCAAGGACGGTGCCCTCGCCCTGGTCGGCCTCGTAGTATTCCCGCACGCGGCGGGAATTTGTCAGCAGTCCCGCGATGGTCAGCAGCTCGCGGGGATTGAGCATACCGCCGCGCTCGGCGCGGGCAAGCGCCTCACGCACGTCCTTCACGCCGGAAAACGACGGGCTGCCGCGCAGACCGATGAGGGCGCGGGCGGCGTCCGTTTCATCCTGTAAGCGGCGCACATCGTCCGCATCGGTGCAGGGCGTCAGGCGCAGGGCGCGCTCCTTTGCCGCCTCGCTGACCGCCTTTTGCGAAAGGCGCTCCAAAAGCTGCGGCAGCTCGAGCACGCGGATGGATTTTTCAAACAGTTCTGTCATGGTGATTTCCTATGTCGATCTTATGGATTTGTAAAAGTCGAGCGTTTTAAAGCGGCGGTCGAGCTGCACGGCGGCAAAGGTCTCGCAGGCCGCGCTCAGCCGCTTGTCCGACGGCGGCTCTAAGGTAAACGACAGCAGGCGCCTGGACGGCGCGCCGACGATGTGGCGCATCGCGGCGAGCGCTCCCGCGTCGAGCGGCAGACCGCCGGCCGGTCCCGCACACTTCTTGCACAGCACCACGCCCTGCGCCGCGTCGAACAAGGGCTCGATGGGATCGGTCCTGCCGCATACGGCACATTCGTCGAGCAGCGGCTCGTAGCCGGAGAGCGCAAGCAGGCGCAGCTCGAAGGCGGCGCGCACCAGCTCGTTCGGACGGTCCAGCGTGTCGAGCGCGTAGAGCGAATTGAGCAGCAGGGACAGCACCTCGCCGGAGGGCAGGTCCTCGCTCGTGACCGCCTCTGCCATTTCGGCGAAGTAGGACGCAAGAGAGAGCTTTTCCAGGTCGGCGCGCAGGCCGTCGAAGAGCGCAATGGTCGAGGCCTCGTCGAGATAATGCCAGTTCCCGCGGCGGTAGAGCACCAGCTCGGAAAAGGCAAGGTGCTGACAGGCCGCGGCGAGCTTGCTCGAGCGCCGCCGCGCGCCGCGCGCGATGACGGCGAGCCGTCCGTGCTCCGCGGTGAGGACGGTCAGGATGTAGTCGGCCTCTTTCGTCTCCGTTGCACGGAGCACGAGGCCGCGGGTGACAAGTTTATCGGGCATTGGGCGGCTGTTCACTCTCCTCCGCTTGCTTTGCCAGCATATAAAAGGTCGGGCTTCCGGTTTGCAGAAAAAGCCGATAGTAGCCATTGTCCATGCGCTTCACCTCTCGGCGTTAGCATGAGGAGAAGCGCGGAGAATATGGCTGGAAAATTTTTATTGGTCGTTGTAGCCAAAGTTTCTGATATAGTTCATGTTATCGCGCCAGCTTGTCCCACGCGGCTTCGTCGCGCGGGAGCCCTTTCACCCGTTTAACGGGCGAAGTGAATTCGCCCTACGGGATTCTTCGCTGCGCTCCGGATCACACCGCCTACCACGGCGGCTCGCTCCCGCTCGCAGGAAAACCGGCGCGGCGTCATACCGCATCGCCGGCAGGCTTATTGGTCGTTGTAGCCGAAGGAACGGATGTAGTTCATGTTATCGCGCCAGTTTTCCTTGACCTTGACCCAGGTCTCGAGGTAGACCTTGGTGCCCATGAAGCGCTCGATGTCCTGCCGCGCCTCAGTGGAGATCTTCTTGAGCATCGCGCCGTTCTTGCCGATGATGATGCCCTTGTGGCTCGCCTTCTCACAGTAGATGGTCGCATCGACCTCGATGACCTCGTCGTCGCGCTCGATGAAGCGCGTGATCTCCACGGCAGTGCCGTGGGGGATCTCCTTGTCGAGGTTACGCAGCAGCTTTTCGCGCACGATCTCGCCCACGACCTGACGGTCGGGCTGGTCGGTGGTCATGCCGTCGGGGAAGAGCTGGGAGCCTTCGACGGCGTACTTCTTGAATTCGTCCAGCAGCTCGTCCAGCCCGTCGCGCGTACGCGCGGAGATCGGGAAAATACCGTCGAAGTCATACGCCTCGCTGTAGGCGGCGATGACGGCCAGCAGGTCGTCCTTTTTCGCAACGGTGTCGATCTTGTTGATGCACAAAACGGCGGGCAGGCGCGACTGCCTGATCTTCTCGATCAGCTCCTGCTCGGGGATGCCGACGTGCGGCACCGGCTCGACGAGCAGTGCGACGAGGTCCACGTCCGCGATGGAATCGCGCGCGACCTTCACCATGTAGTCGCCCAGACGGCTGCGCGGCTTGTGGAAGCCCGGGGTGTCGAGCAGGACGAGCTGCGTATCGCCCTCGGTCACGACGCCGTAAATGCGGTTGCGCGTGGTCTGCGGCTTATTGGAAACAATGGCGATTTTCTCGCCGACGAGCGCGTTGGTCAGGCTGGATTTGCCGACGTTCGGACGCCCGCAGAGGGTGATCATGGCGGTTTTCGTCTTTTGCATAGGTGATCCTCAACTTTCTTTGGTGTTGAACAATTTTATTTATTATGCGTCGCCGCGGCCGCGGCGTACAAGCGTTTTCCGTATCCTACCGCTCGAGGTCGAGCCGCTTCATGATGGCTTCCTCGTGCTCGCGCATCTGCGCCTTCATGGGGCCTTCGTCCAGATGATCGTAGCCTAAAAGGTGGAGCACGGAGTGCGTCACAAGGTACGCGAGCTCGCGGCGGTTGGAGTGGCCGTATTCCTTCGCCTGCGCGGCGACGTGCTCAAGCGAGACGACCATATCGCCGAGCGGAACAAGGCCCGTGCCGGGGTCGGCGTCCTCCTCGCCCGGAAGCTCGCCGGGGGAAAGCTCGAACATTGGGAAGCTCAAAACATCGGTCGCGCGGTCGACCTGCCGCATCTCACGGTTGATCGCGTGAATGGCCTCGTCGTTCGTCAGCCGCACATCGATCTCGCAGGGAAAGTCCACGCCCTCGGCGGCGAGCGCTGTGCGGATGACCTTGCGGATGAAGGCGCGTTTGCTCTCGCCTGCTCCGGGTACATCCGAGGTGATGGGAATATAGTGTCTCTTCGCCATTACCGTTTCCTCTTTTCGTTCCGCGCGTCCTCATAGTCCGCGTAGGCCTTGATGATGCGCTGGACCATCACATGGCGCACCACGTCCTGATCGGTCAGCTCGCAGATGCCGATGCCCTCGACATTTTTGAGCACGCGCACCGCCTGCTTGAGGCCGCTCATCTTATCGGCGGGCAGGTCGATCTGCGTCGCGTCGCCGGTGATGACCATTTTTGAGCCGAAGCCCATGCGGGTGAGGAACATTTTCATCTGCTCGCAGGAGGTGTTCTGCGCCTCGTCGAGAATGATAAAGCTGTCGTCGAGCGTGCGGCCGCGCATATAGGCGAGGGGCGCGACCTCGATGTTGCCGCGCTCGAGATACTTCTGATAGGTCTCCGCGCCGAGCATATCAAAGAGCGCGTCGTAGAGCGGGCGGAGGTAAGGATCGACCTTGCTCTGCAGGTCGCCGGGCAGAAAACCGAGACGCTCGCCCGCTTCGACCGCGGGGCGCGTGAGAATGATGCGGTTGATCTTCCGCTCGCGGAACGCCGCGACCGCTGCCGCGACGGCAAGATAGGTCTTGCCCGTGCCGGCGGGACCGACGCCGATGGTGACGGTATTCTGAAAGATAGAGTCCACATACTCCTTCTGCCCGATGGTCTTGGGCTTGATGGGGCGGCCCTTGGCGCTGATGCAGATGACGTCCTGCGTCAGCTCGCCGATCTTTTCCTCCTGTCCCGAGCGCGCCAGTCCGATGACGTAGCGGACGTTCTGCTCGTTGATGGCCTCGCCGCGGTTCGAGAGCGTCAGAAGCGCGGCGAGCGCCTTGCAGGCGAGCATGGTGTCCTCCGGTTCGCCGTTGACGCGCAGCTCGCCCTCGCGATTGGCGACGGTGACGTGAAATTCCGACTCGATGAGGCGGATATTCTCGTCAAACGAGCCGAAGAGGTTGATCGCCTGCTCCAGGCGTTCAATGCTGATGCGCTGTTCCATAGAAAAGCTTGTCCTTTCATAAGCTCCTGCGGCGGCGCCGCAGGAAAATGCGTTCAATCCGTTAAAATGGGCACGGTCTCGCCGATCTGCTCCAGACATTCTGCCGAGAGCGTGACGAGCAGCCACTCCCCCTGCACCGCCGAGGCGACGCGCGTCGTTGTCACGGCGCCGTCAATCCTCGTAAGAAGATACGCCGAAAGCGTCCGCGCGCCGAGCTCCTCCGCGTCCGCGCGCGTCCTTGTGACGGTGCGCGTTTCGTAGGGGCGCAGCGTCGTTTTCTCCCAGGTGAGCGGAAGCGCCATGCCGCCGGGCAGAGATAATTTTGTTTGATGTATTATTTTATCACAACTGCCCTGCAAATTGCTACTCCCTTTTGCGCCAAATTTTACCCGCCTTTCGCCCATGAGCAGCGCATAGCTGTGCTTTTCGGCGTCGGCGTACCGCTTTTCCTCGTATTGCAGCGGGATCCGGATCGAGAGCTCATACCACGTCCGGCCCCAGACCTGCCCGCGCCCGGCGAGCAGGCGGCTCGCAACATTCGGGCGCTCGGGGCCCTCGGTCTGCACCGCGCCGGAAATGAGGAGCTGGCCCGCCGCGACCGTGCTGCCCTTCCTCACCATCGCCTTGCCGTCGTAGGCGCGCACCTCGGTGACGAGGGCGTCGCGCTTCGCGACGACGTTCGCGGGCGTGCGGTCGTCCGCCAGCTCCGGCTTGGGCACGCGGTCGCGCACGCTGATATAGGCGCGGCAGCCGCGGACGTTGACCGTCAGCCACGCAAGCTCCGGCAGCTCCGGCAGGGCGCGGTTGCAGATATCCTGCGGGCGGAAGGAGTAGGCGAAGCTGCCGCGGCGCAGGCCCTGCCGCTCCAGCACGCGGAGGATCTTTTCCGCCGGAACGGTCTCGCTGCCGCTCACCTCAAAATCCCATATGAAGAAGGAATTGGCAAAGAACAGCGCGAGCATGAGTGCCAGCCCCGCGAGCAGCGTATAACGGCGGCGGAAGCGGCGCAGGAAAAAGGGCGCGCCCGCCGCGCGCTCGACGGTCAGCGCGGCGTCGAGCGGCGCGAGGAGCCGCTCGAGTTTTTTTCGCTCGGCGGCTCGGACGGTGAAGGACAGCGCGCTCGCGCTCTCCCACCGGAGGTCGGAAAAGGCGATGCCGTGCGCGCCGCAGAGGTTGAGTACCCGCTCGGGAAAGGCGCTCTCCACGCGCACGCGCAGCGTGCCGCGCAGCAGTCGGGCCGCACGATCCATGATCCGCTTCCTCCTCCCTACCGCAGAAATTCAACGCCGTCGATGCGTCCGCCGATGCGCACCTCGCGCTCGGTCATGCTTTTGAGCGTCAGCCCCTCGCCGGTCACGCGCAGCACCGCGCCGCCCACGCTCACGTCGATGAGCTCCGTGCCGTAGGCGAGCAGGCCCTCGTGCCCCTCCAGAAGGAGCTGGCGGTCGCCGAGCAGCTCCATGTGGCTCAGCCCCGCCGCCACGTCGGCGGGCAGGTCGAACAGCTCCGCCATGCGGGCCAGATATTCCCTTCCGTTCACATCCATTGCATTACCTCCCTGTGCGTTTGTCCCTGTCAGGCAAGGGTATGCGCGCGGGGGCGGAAACTTGCCTGTCCGCGGCGCTTGCATTTTCGCCGCCGCGCTTTTATACTATGGGCAAGCAAACGCAAGGAGGCACGCCATGGGAACGAATATCTTCCGCGCCGTCAACTCGACGCTCATCTACCTTGAGCGCGGCGACGAATATCTGATGCTGCACCGCACAAAAAAGGAAAACGACCTCAACCACGACAAATGGATCGGCGTGGGCGGCAAATTTGAAGACGGCGAGTCGCCCGAGGACTGTGCAAAACGCGAAACGCAGGAGGAGACCGGCCTGACGCTCACGCGCTGGCGCTACCGTGGCCTCGTGACCTTTGTCTCCGATCGCAACGAGACGGAGTATATGCACCTCTTCACCGCCGACGGCTGGACCGGCACGCCGAGGGACTGCGACGAGGGGGAGCTGGCGTGGATCAAAAAGAGCGAGCTTTTGAAGCTCAAGCTCTGGGAGGGCGACAAAATTTTCCTGCGCCTGCTCGACACGGACGAGCCGTTTTTCTCACTCAAGCTCAAGTACGAGGGCGATACCCTCGTGCTCGCTCAGCTCAACGGGAAGCGGCTGGAGGTCGGGAAATGAAGCCGAGGCTGCTTGTGAGCGCGTGTCTGCTCGGCACGCCCTGCCGCTATGACGGCAAGTCGAAGAAAAACGAGGTCGTGTGCGCCCTCGCGGAACGGTTTGAGCTGATCCCCGTCTGCCCCGAGGAGCTCGGGGGACTGCCCACGCCGCGCACGCCGAGCGAGCGGCGCGGCGCGCGCGTGGTGAGGAAGGACGGGCATGATGTGACCGCGGAATACCGCCGCGGCGCAGCGGAAGCACTTGCAATCGCGCAGCGCGAGGGCGTCCTCGCCGCCGTGCTCAAGGAGCGCAGTCCGAGCTGCGGCAGCGGCGAAATTTACGACGGCACCTTCACCGGCGTACTCGCCGCCGGAGACGGCGTGACGGCGGAGCTTCTGAAGGCGAACGGCATCGCCGTTTTCGGCGAAAGCGAACAAGGCTTAACGGAACTTTTATGCTCCGTTGGTCATTCTACCTAAGTTTTTTCCTGTGCTTTTGGCGCTCGTCCGACTTGTTTTTTTACTTGTTCTATTATATAATTTCATATGGTTATGAATACTTTCCAGGGATCAAGGCGTATCTAAAAAATTGAGGAGGAATTTTCATGAAGTTTTCCAGCAAGGTCGAAAAATGCGGCCAGTCTCCGATGCGTAAGTTCCACCCCTACGCGGTGGCAGCCAAGGCACGCGGCATCAAGGTCTATCACCTGAACATCGGCCAGCCCGACGTGCAGACCCCTCCCGCCTTTTTTGAAGCCATCCGCAAGTTCGAGCAGCCCGTGCTCGAATACGCTCCCTCCCCCGGTATCCCCGAGCTGATCGACGCCATCAAGGGCTACTACGATAAGCTCGATATGCACTTCGATAAGAGCGAGATCTACATCACCACCGGCGGCAGCGAGGCGCTCTCCATCGTGCTCCAGTGCATCCTCGACGACGGCGACGAGATCCTCATTCCCGAGCCGTTCTACCCCAACTACAACACCATGGTGCGCACCTGCGGCGCGTCCATCACCCCCATCCCGACCTGCCCCGAGGAGGGCTATCACTACGCCGAGCGCGAGAAGATCGAGCCGCTCATCAATGAGCACACCCGCGCCATCATGGTCACGAACCCCGGTAACCCCACCGGCGTGGTGCTGACGGACGACGAGATGAGGATGCTCGTTGACCTCGCCAAGAAGCACGACCTGTTCCTCATCGGCGATGAAGCGTACCGCGAGTTCGTCTACGGCGGCGAGCCGCTGCAGTCCTTCGGCTCCTTCGCCGAGGAAGCGCCGGAGAACATCGTCGTCATCGACACCGTTTCCAAGCGCTTTTCCGCCTGCGGCGCGCGCATCGGCTGCCTCATCACCAAGAATAAGGAGCTGCTGGGCCACGCGCTCAAGTATTGCCAGTCCCGTCTTTCCGTCGCCACGCTCGACCAGGTCGCGTCCGCGCACCTCTACACCGTCGGCCCCGAGTATTTCGCCGCCGTGCGCGACGAGTACAAGAAGCGCCGCGACACGCTCGTGCGCAAGCTGCACGAGATCCCCGGCGTCATCTTCGACTGCCCGAAGGGCGCATTCTACCTGATGGCCGCCCTGCCGGTGGACAATGCCGACACCTTCCAGCGCTGGCTGCTCGAGGAGTTCAACGACAACGGCGAGACCGTCATGTTCGCCCCCGGCGCGCCGATGTACGCGACGCCCGGCAAGGGTCTCAACGAGGTCCGTATGGCCTACGTTCTCGAAGCGGAGAAGATCGAGCGCGCCATGGATATCCTCAAGAAGGCCATCGAGGTGTACAACGCAAAATGATCCGCCATATCGTGATGTGGAAGTTCCGCGAGGGAACGGAGCGCGAGCAGGAGCAGTTCCTCACCGGACTGCGCGGGCTTTTCGGGGTCATTCCCCAGCTCAGGCGCTGCGAGGTGAAGCGCTGCATCGGCAAGGACAATTACGACGCCGTGCTCGTCTCCGAGTTTGCGTCGATGGAGGATTTGCAGACCTATAAGGACGATCCGCGGCACAAGGCCGTAAGCGCCCTCTGCAAATCTATCCGCACCGACCGCGTCGCCGCGGACTACGAAATTTGATGCAGGAGAGCCGGCCGTTTGGCCGGCTCTCTTTCGCTGCGCGGATAATTTTCACACGGCGCTCATACGCTCTTGCGAGAGGGGGCGAGGCTGTGGGAAGGCTGCGCAGCGCGGCGGCGCTGCTTTTTTCGGTGTTTTTCGGCGCGGCGCTGCTCCTTTTCCCCGACGTGAGCGCGGCGGCGGCGCGGGACGGGCTGACGCTGTGTCTGCAAACGGTGCTGCCGTCGCTCTTTCCGTTCTTCGTGCTCTCGTCGCTGCTCGTGCAGAGCGACGTGCCGCGGCTGCTCTCCCGCGCGATGGCAGGCGTTATGTACCCGATCTTCGGCGTGAGCGGCGCGGGCGCGAGCGCGCTCATTTTAGGACTGCTGGGTGGGTATCCGGTCGGTGCGCGGACGGTCGCGGAGCTGTTCGGACGCGGTGAGAT
Organism: uncultured Oscillospiraceae bacterium; assembly: GCA_937915075.1. Lineage (GTDB taxonomy): Bacteria > Bacillota > Clostridia > Oscillospirales > Oscillospiraceae > Hominicoprocola. The sequence goes on along the minus strand of CALDMA010000324.1, from coordinate 2,638 downwards.
CGGGCAAGAGGAGGCCGAGCAGCTGCTCGCGTTCTGCAACAACTCCGGCCCCGGCTTTTTTCTCGGCGTGTGCGGCACGGCGGTTTTCGGCAGCGTGCGGGCGGGAGCATATCTCTACCTCATCCACGTCGGCGCGGCGCTTGTGACCGGAGTCCTGCTGCGGCGCGACCTCGGTCTGCCGCGCCGGAAAGCCGTTCCGCGGCAGCGCGCGCCGTTCGACCTCGCCGCGGCGCTCCCCGCGGCGGTGCAGGGCTCGTTCGCGGCGGTCGGGAGCGTCAGCGCCTTTGTGATCTTTTTCATGGTGCTGCTGCGGCTCCTGTCGCTCGTGCCCGCGCTCGCCGCGCTGCCGCCGCTGCCGCGCGCGGCGCTGTCCGGCTTTGTGGAGATGACGAACGGCGTGAACGCCCTGCCCGCCACGCGCGCGGGCTTTGTGCTCTGCGCCGCTATGATGAATTGGGGCGGGCTGAGCGTGCAGGCGCAGACCCGCACGATGCTCGCGGGGAGCGCCCTGTCCGCGCGGCGGTGTGCACCCGGGAAGGCGGTGCAGGCGCTCGCCGGCATCCCGCTCGCGCTGCTCGCGGCGCCGCGGCTTTTCTGAAAGGTCTTGCGCCGCGGCGCGGGAGGGGCTATACTGAGGGTGCGGCCTTCGCCGCACCCTTTACTTTATGAAAGAAAGGCGGACCGCCGCCATGCCGAAGCTTTTCCCCATCACCGATTTTGCTGATCCCGCGCTGGACGTTTACGCACGCCTGACCGAAAATCAGCTCGTGAACCGCGAGGACCTGTCGCAGGGGCTTTTCATCGCGGAAAGCCCCAAGGTCATCGAGCGGGCGCTGAACGCGGGCTATGCGCCCGTTTCGTTCCTGATGGAGCCGCGCCACGTCGAAACGCAGGCGCGGGACATTCTCGCGCGCTGCGAGCAGGCGCCTGTCTATACCGCGCCGCTGGACGTTCTCAAGCAGCTCACCGGCTTCCCGCTCACGCGCGGGATGCTCTGCGCCATGCGCCGACAGCCGCTGCCGGCGGTCGAGGCGGTCTGCGCGGGCGCGAAGCGCGTCGCCGTGCTGGAGGACGTGATGAACCCCACGAATGTGGGCGCGATCTTCCGTTCTGCGGCAGCGCTCGGCATCGACACCGTGCTGCTGACGCAGGCGTGCAGCGACCCGCTCTACCGCCGCGCCATCCGTGTGAGCATGGGCACGGTCTTTCAGGTGCCGTGGACCTATCTGCCGCGGGAGGGCTGGCCGCAGACGCTCCGCGCCCTCGGCTTCACGACGGCGGCGATGGCGCTGTGCGATGCTTCGCTGCCCATCTATGCCCCGCAGCTCAAAAGGACGGATCGTCTCGCCGTCGTGCTCGGCACGGAGGGCGACGGCCTCGCGGAGTCGACCATCGCCGCGTGCGACTGCACGGTGCGCATCCCGATGACGCACGGTGTGGACTCGCTGAACGTCGCCGCGGCGAGCGCGGTGGCGTTCTACCAGCTCGCGCTGCTCGCGGGGCTTTCCGAGACAGAAGGCTAACTTTGCAAGTCAAATCAAGCGCCGAGCGCTTCGGCGCGGTATACTGCGTGCAGAGCGGTTCGGAACGGGGTGAACAAGGATGTATGAATGGCGCAGACAGATCCAGCAGATCGTCGATGAGATCGACGGCTGCATCCGCAGCCACGACGACGCAGCGCTCACGCTGCGTTCGCTTTCGCGCACGCTGGGCTACTCGGAGTATTACACCACGCGGAAGTTCCGCGAGATCTCCGGGATGCAGCTGCGCGACTATCTGCGCCGGCGACGGCTGGCGTTCGCCCTGCGCGAGGTGCGCGACAGCGAGCGCAGCCTCCTCGACATCGCGCTCGACTACGGCTTTTCCTCGCACGAGGCGTTCACACGCGCCTTTAAGGACGCCTACGGCGTCACGCCCAGTGCGTACCGCGCCGCGCCGAAGCCCGTGGTCCTGCGCACCAAGATCCACCCGTTTGACCGCTACTTTCTTGGTTTAGGAGAAATTGGTATGGCAACATCAAAGGACGGCGTCAAAACTTATTTCGTGACGATCCCCGCACACAAGTTCCTGCACATCGAAAACCGCGAGAGCAACGGCTACTGGGACTTCTGGCAGAAGCAGGCGCTCATTCCGGGGCAGGACTGCGAAACGATCTGCGGCCTGCTCGAGAGCATTCAGGGCAAGCTCGACGATGACGGCGGGGAGTACGCGGGGCAGGTCATGGGCTACCTCAACGACGCGACGGGCCGGCTGTGCGACTGGGGCTACCTGCGCACGGAGTGCTACGGCGCGCGGCTTCCCGCCGACTACCGCGGCGAGGTGCCCGCGCAGATGCTCCTCACGGACATTCCCGAGGGGGAATACCTTGTCTTTGAGCACGGCCCGTTCGACTACGAGCAGGAGTGCCGCACGGTGGAGGAGAAGGTCGAGACGGCAATGCGGGAATTCGACTACGCCGCCGAGGGCTGCGCCCTCGACACGCAGACGCCCGGGCGCGTCACCTACTTTTACTTCAATCCCGGGCAGTATTTCAAGTACGTCCGCCCGGTGAAGCGGCTCGACAAGTGAAAACGCTCCGTCTGCCTGATATGCTCCCCCTGTAGAAGACAAAGAATTAGAAAAGTCTTCTATAGGGGGA
>CALDMA010000323.1 GCA_937915075.1 uncultured Oscillospiraceae bacterium | reverse complement strand
TCCTTTCTTTGATCATAAACCGACATCTTGCTCGATGGAGTAGAAGTCTTCATCACAGTGGAAGCACTGACAGGTGTATTCCGGAATGTCACTCAAGAAGAGTGGATCTCCACAGCGGAAGCAGGTGCCGACGCTCTTTCGGAAGACCATATCTTCCATCTCGTCTTCGGTTACACCATGCTTACGCAGGTACGCCTTTGCCGCTTCAACGCCCGCAAAGTAGATCACTTCATCCGCGTCATTCTTCAGGTATTCAAGTCCATTCAGGGATATCCCATTGATGTATCGGCCAACGATAACCGGATTGGATGAACCATCCGTCAGTTTCGTTTGCCGATCAAAAATGGGGATCCCCAATTCCTGAGCTCTTCGGATTTCCTCCTTCATGCCACTACTGATGCGGCCGCCATAGATGACCAGACGATCACACAGGGCAAGCAGACTTGCGCCAAAAGATAGAGCAAGTGCTCGCTCTTCCGGATTGGAATCGTCAAGCAGATAGGGCAAATAAGCGTGCGGGGCGACTGCGCGGCAGCCGAACTCCCGCTCAGACATTGCCATATAAGTGCGTGCTCTTTGGGCATTCACCATGATCTCAGTCCGCGTAGGGGCAGAGAGGGGCGAGCGCACATAGGTAAGAGCCATTCTAAATAACCTCCTTCATTCATAATGCGAAGGCCCGAAGGCGAGGTGCTGTTGCAACTCTCGTCTCCGGATCTTCTTCAAAAATCAGATATGGCAATCGACGATGGCAAGGAAGTCATCATCTTTCGCCTCATTCATGAGCTTCTGGATCTCATCGTTCCAGGCTCGCTCGCCCTTGTCGTTGCTGGAGATCCCAAACCAGCCCATATCACCGGAGCCGGTCCAAACTCCATTGCGATCAATGAATGCGTAAGTGTGGCACATGTATCGATCCAAATCGGTAGCGCCTTTCCGCGCTTTATACTCATCCAGAGTTTCACCTTTCAGATACAGCATTTCGCCCCAGGCTGAAATGCCATCATCAAGGATCCTGCACAGAGGGCCGAAGCCAGTAAGGTCATTGGACTCAAATGCTTTTACACACTTCAGATACCGATTCTCAACCGCATTGACAGCGATCTTGCGCATGACATCCCAACAGATATCCTTCTTGCGTGCGGCATCGGCATACTGATACCCCTCAGGAGGGGTAGAAGATTCGCCATCATCGTCTTTCGCGGAAGGAATGCAGTCCTGCAGTCCTTCCGGTACTAAGAATCGATTTGGGAACCTTCCGCCGATCTGCCACCAGTCCCACTTTGCGTTGGGGTTGTAAGTGTATCCCCAGCGTCCATCTGAAGCCTTCACAAACCCGCGATGTTCATCGCAGTAAGCCTCGAACGATGGATACCACGCCTTGACGGGGTAATCTGTCACCAACTCTAGCGCTTTGGACTCCTCTGTCTGGAGCTTGCTCTTTCGATCCCGATTCGGGCCGAACGCATAGATCTGATCCTCCTCAATGAAGAAGGACTTGTAGAAGGCATCGTCGTAAATGGAGTGGATGCTGCCATCCGGGAAACGGATGACACGCATGGTGTCATTCTCAAAACCGGCTTTTGCCTCTTCCGTGCGATCTTCGAATTCGCGGTACTTCTCTTCCTCTGTCTGTTCATCGAAGGGTGCCAGAATAGGAATCAGGTGATCTTCCAGATTATTGGCATGGATGTAGTTGACAATGCCATCGTCAGGAACAATAACACAAACAGAAAAGTGACTCATAATTCAATTCTCCTTATAATCAGATAGTATTTTGCGGATCCGAGCAAAGCGCTTTTCAATCGCTTTGCGACCGACTCCGCACAGTTTAGCAATTTCACGATTGGTGTAGCCCTGGTTTCGGAACTGGATCGCCTCAAACTGCTTATAGGTGAGGTTATCTTCGATCACGCACCAGAGGTCATCATCAATCGGAGCAATTTCAGGGGCAGGAATCTCACAATAGAATTCGATTGGGCTCTCCTGCAGTTTTCCGACTTGATCTCGTGCATAGTTCGATAGTTCTGAACGCAGATGGTGCCAAACCACCGTGGAGAAGCTGTACTTACGCAGCGCTTTCTCCGACAGGTAACGTACCACCACTTTCAGGTACCGATTGGCCAAGAGGTCGTAGTAGTCATCCCCAAGGCTGTGCTTTGCCATAAAGTCAAGAAGGAGTCCATGATGCTCCTCTGCAAAAGCCTGCTGCTCGGGGGTGAGTGGCTTCATATCCTTTCACCACCTAACCTCTTATCTTCGCAAGCCCTTCTGCGCACTTGTAGTATTCAAGCGCGGTCAGGATCACATGTCTCGTTTCTTCCGACCAACCTCGGATCCGAAATTGTTTACGGACCTCATCTTTATCAACCCGCGTATCACTCATGTGTTCAATGCTGCTTTCAAAGAGTTCAACAAACTCCTCAGCTCTATTGATTTGCGGGAGAAAGACATGATTATACTCTTGGGCCGTCATGTTTCATTTGTCCTCCTATTCATCATCCGATTCACCTAACCTCTCAGGCTGGCTTTTGCAGGACAGCTTGGATCCCAACCAACTCGTCATACTTGCCACGGTCGATTGGCCGGAACTGCTGCTCGCGAATGAAGAAGTACAGGCGTACCGCCATCACGAGATACTCCACGAGATCGACGTAGAATGCCGCCAAATTCGTGTAGTCGTAATCCGGGGTAAAGCGATCCATAGCAAGCTGATAATCGACCCAGTAGGGATTACTCTCCTGGTAATAGGAGCAGTTGCCCGCAGCGTCCTTCGGCTGATCTCCAAGCACATCATCAGAAAACCAAGAGGATGTCGAACTGACTACCATCGCAAAGACATGCTCCTCCGTCTGTCGGCACATGAAACCCGGCAAAGCGGATATCATGACCAGAAGTTTTCGGAGTGTTGTCACGCGGCACTCGAGTTCTTTGAAGAGCCAATAGTAGCGGGAATCCGTCTGATCGAAAGACTTGGAAAGAGCAAGGGATAATCGCTGCTCATAGTGCCTTTGAAGGTGATGGAGTAGATCGTCTCCGAAGTAGAAATCCATCCTATTGCACCTCCAGCTTCACGTATGGGAGCGGTCCTTTTGTAAGCTGCTCCCTCGTGATCCCGAACACGCGAGCAAAGAGATCCATGTACCGCTCTTGAGCCGGCTGGATTAGCTTGTTGTTGGGCGAAACGATCGCCCACAGCGCGAGCTCTTCCTCCGGAACAGAGAAGGGATCCTCGCGCCAAGTGCCGTAAGAATAATCGGGCTTCGGCGGCTCAGATGCGCGCTTCACTTCACTTGCGGTCTTTGCCTTCAGGATCAGCTTGCATTTTTTATCCATAATGACATCGAGAAGATCACTGCGAATGCCACGCTTTTCATACTGAAACATCAGAACTTTGACCTTTTGGAACGCATGCAGCTTGACATCCAGCAGGGCTTTCGGCTGCTGCGGATCGGCAAGCAATTCACCGATGGCTAAGACGAGAGACAAATTCCAATCTGAATTCATAAACTATGCACCTCCTTCATGGCGCAAGGGAGTGCCGAAGCACTCCCTTGCAAAAAACAGTTATTCTTCAATAAACACAATGCACGCGAAGTCGATCTCGCCGCCCTTGTCAGCATGTGTGTAGCAGGCATAGCCGCCATCGCCGAAACCGGACGACGAAACCACACCATAAGGCAACACACCGGCCAACATCTTGCCAAGCGTGATGTCGCACACATGACGATACCAGAGATCCCCAGTAGCGAAATTCGGTGCGGGCTGCTCCTCAAAGATGGTATCGTTCTGATAGAACGCATCATCAAAGAACCCCGCCTGTCCGGAATCAACGCCGACTTCAAATGGCTGCTCAACACATTTGCACGTCATTTTGCGCACGTTGCCCGAGCGGATCACATTGAAATCAGGGCCGGTATCCTTATGGCGGACGGCGAGAACAGCGCAGCGCGTGCCCCATTCGCCTTCATCCGTCTTCAGAACGCCTGCCTCCCAAGTTCCGAGCTTGCAATGGTCAACGGTGCCACAGCACCATACATCGCGCTCGTAACAGGGATCGCTGACACGCATGACTGGAGAAGTCATCTCAAACTCGCCAAGGTCGATAAACTCGCAATTTCTCTTCATGCCTACTGCACCTCCTTACTGTTGCGCCGCCGCGCGCTGCTCACTCAGCAGCTTTCTGGCGTCACGAATCAGTTTCGGGCCGTAAGTCAATTCCCACGACTCAATGAATCGTGTCGTGCGGTAGACAAGATTGAAGAAGTCCAGATCGTTGATGTTGACATACACAGAGCGCTGCTTTTTGTAGGTACCCGATTTGATGTGGGTACCGCCTGTCGCGGTTTTCTCTTTGACAGCGCGGCCATTTTCCACGATGACGCACCAGGGATAATTCCTGGGTTTTCCATCGGTTCCAACCGATGCACGCTTGACCGAGAGCTTTGTCACTGTACTCAGCCCATGCTCGTCCGGTTCACCGAAGATCTTATCCTCTGTGAAGTCGAAGCGATCCAGATTATTCTGCATTCTACTGAGAACGAAGGGGAAGAATCCAGGGGAAAGATTCGCTGTGACACGGACGGTCTTGTCGCCAGTACCATTGGAGTAGTCCTGCAGCACAACGCCAATGCAGGAGTAAGCACGGATACCATCC
>CALDMA010000322.1 GCA_937915075.1 uncultured Oscillospiraceae bacterium | reverse complement strand
ACACGATGGCGTTGTCCTTGGTCGGTGTCCATGCGTCGCCGCCGTACACCTTGTTGCGCGGGTCTGCCTCCGGGTCGATGGTCGCGCGCGGGAACACCACGCTGGTGTCTCCGTACTTGGTGTGTCCCTCCGCCGCGTCCACGATGGCCACGGAAGGGGAGGGGATACCGCCCCAGCTCAGCGCCGCGTCACGAATGACAGACCAATCCTTGTTGTGCACGGCGATCAGGTCTTTCGTCCGCTCCACCGGCTCGTCAATGGAGAAGCGCTTCTTGACAGGCGGCAGCTTCTCTGCTACACTATCGTCAGAGACGGATGCAGTGCTTCTGGCAGCTCCCGGTGACGGGTTCGTGCTTATTGCTGCATCCGCCTCTTTTTCTGTAAAAGAGGTCGGCTGCAGGTTCAGCACATCATACAGCGCCATGCTTCCGTTTTTCTTCGTGCCTACCACCACATCCGCCGTGTAGTCGTTTCCGCCCACGCGCAGCAATACATTGCCTCTGGCGAAGTCCGTGATTCTGTCCTTGCGCGGATGGTTCAGCCCCTCGTTCACCCAGTCCGTCGTCGCGTGCAGGATTTCATCGGCATTGTTCGTGGCGCGCAGCTTGTCCGCGTGCAGCTGCGGGTCGTTGTTATAGAGCCACTGCATGTACCGGGAGAAGGTCATCTCCTGTCTGCTTCTGCCATCAATCTGAATTTCGTTGTTCCCCACGGTGATGCCGTTGGGGAACTTTTTCTTCAGGTTCTCCTTGACGGTCTTCACCCAGTCCGCCTCCGGCACGCCTGCAAGGATGTCCTGCTCCACCTCCACGAACGGTTTGTTGTCCGTGGTCTTGCCGATGGCGTAGCTCCGCCCGTCCTCAGCAAACACCGTGTCCTCGCTGCCGTAGTCCGGCGATGTCTCCCGGCGCTCCTGCGTCGTCAGCTCGCGCCGTTTCGCAGTGTCCCGCGCCTCGATCTCGCCCGCCGTGTCTCGGTACAGGTCGGTCGGCATCCGGCCTCCGTTCCTCGCGTTGCGGTCGATGCTGTCCCGCAGGCTGTACCAGTCCCACACGCGGTCGCCGTACTGTTCCTCCAGCTGGTCTCTGCGCTCGTCGTAGCGCACCCACTCCGGCGGGTCTGGCTCAATCTGCTCCCATGTGTTCAGGTCGATCTTCCCGCGCGGCACCTTCGGTGCCATGGCATCCAGCTCTTCCATGGCCGCAACGAACTGTGGGTCGCTCTCCTGCATCTGTTCATACTGTTCCTGCAGCTGTGCGCCCTCGCGCCTCTCCGCCGCCGTCCTGCTGTCAAAGCCGTTCTCCATTCTCCGGTTCCAGTAGGCGGGGTTTGCCCCGCTGGCAAAGCCTTCCCGGTTCTGGATGGCGTGCTGCACCTCGTGGATGAGGGAGTTCAGCAGCGCCTCCGGCCTGTTCTTCAGGTCGCGGCTCAGCTCGATGCTGTCGAACTTCCAGCTGTATCCGCCGTTCTGCCCATCCTCCAGCGTGTGGAATGTCACGCTCAAATCCGCCATATCCGGATAGGCTTCAAACAACTCCGGCGCATCCACCAGCTCGCCCAGCGTGGTGTAGTTGGGAATATTCGCCGCGTCGGTGCGCAGCTGCATCCTGCTGTCGTCGATCTCGAACCGCCACTTGCCATCCGCAAACCGGTGCCAGCCCGTCGCCTTGCGGATGCTCTCCATGTCGGCTCCCGCCTCCTGCATCGCCTGTGCTTCCCGCAGGCTTTCAAGGTTCGCGCCGTTTGCGTTCGCCCCGGCATAGCTGAAGCGTTCGGGTGGCCCCGTTCTGCGGTCAGTTGCCGCCGCATTCTCCCGGCTGGTGATTACGCCACGCTCCTCCAGTGTCTGCCGCGTGGTGTTCTGATACTTCTCCGCGTGTGCGCCGAAGGCGTTGATGCCTGCATACGCATCTGCAAATACTTCGTTTTTCACGTCCAGCAGTGCATCTTCGATCTCCGCGTCCGTTGCGTTTTCCGGCAGGTCGATCACGCCGCGCAGCTTCTGGATGTATGTGGTCAGGATTTTGTCGAACTCCTCCCGCCCGTATTGCTCCACGATGGCCTGTTCCACGCTCTGAATGAGGCCGGGTGTGTTGTCCGCATAGTCGTGGAAGATTTCGTGGTCGGCGATCTGGTCGGTGTTCAGCTTGAAGTTGTCCGCCTGAAGAATGATGCCGGTGTCGCTGTACACGCCGCGTGCTCTGGCAATACCTCCGCCGCTGGTTCTGATCTGGATGCCGCCCAGCACCATGGTCACAGGCTTTCCGGTCTCCTGCGTCACTCGCTGTGCCGTCCGCTGCAGTCCCTCGTCCCATTCGCTCTCCGGCAGTACCGTCAGCGTCTGCGCGTCCGTGCCGTTTTCCAGCCCCAGCTCCCGGCTGCTTACTTTTTGGAGCCGTAAAGCTCGTCCAGTATTCTGTCTTTCAACCGCTGTTCTGCTCTGTTCAGCGGTGCGCTGTGGTCTGCCTTCTGCCAAGATTCCACTTTGTCCGCCGGTACTCTCGTCAGGAATCCATCTTCCGTCTCCATCAGGTAGCTGGATTGCCCCGCCGTCGGCAGCATCGTACCCTTGCTGTTCTGTGCCATAGCTCGTTCCTCCTTCAATGGTTCCATTATTCAGTGTGCGGCTTTCCGCCTCCGCCGCCGTCGGCAGCATCCCCGGCTGTTCCATCGCAGTTTCCTGCTGTACCGGAAGCGCCGCGTTTTGTGCCGTTTTGGGCGTGCGCTGTTCCGCCGCCGGTGTGGTTTGTTCCGCCTGCTGCGTCATCATCCGCTGCAGCACCTGCGTGGCTGCTGGATTGTTCACCAGTTCCGTCACGGCGTACCCGTCTGTCAGTTCGCCGCGCAGGAAGGCTTCGATGTTCTGTGCCGTCTTCTGTGCTGCCTGCGGCTGCTCGCCCAGCTCCACCAGCTCCCGCTCGATGGTCTGCGTCACCGTTTCCGGCTGCGCTCCTTGTGCCGTCTGTGTGGCCAGTGCCTGCTCCGGCATCGTCTGCTGCGCCGCTGCCGCTGCCAGCGTTCCGCTCTGCGTCTGTGGCTGCTGCTGCGTCAGCCCCTGTTGGATTGCCGTCTGTAGTCCCCGCTCCACCTGCTGTGTCAGCGCCGGGTCTGTCGGTGCCTGTGGTGCCTCGTCTCCGGTCGGCAGCATACCTGTGCTGCCCGCTCCCGGCAGCAGATTCCCCGGTGTCTGCATCGCAGCAGAGGCAGCGTTGTATCCGCTGACATAGTTCTGCATGGCCTGCTCGATGATGTCCAGCGCACCGTTCAGCTCGTTCACCGCCTGCTGCTGTCCGGCGATGTAGTAGCTGTTCACACTCTTGCGCAGGTTCTGTGTCTGCTCCAGAATAACCTGTGCCCGCTGCGCTTTGGCTTCTGCCGTCATGTTCTCCGTGCCGCTCATCATGGCCTTGTAGCCCTGTTCGATCACCTTGTAGGCGCTTTCCATGTTCGCCTTCTGGGCCTGTGTGGTCTGATAGGTGCTGATGGCTCCCGTCAGCACACTGAAGGCGAAGGCCGTCACAAGCCCGGACGCGATGTCCTCGTTGCTTGGCTTCTCGTCCGCCGCCACATAGCCCACCGCCTGATTGACCGTTGCGTTGGTCATGCCGCTGGTCGTCTGCCGCACGAACTCCATGAATGGTGTCATCAGCCCCTTGTCGCGCAGCAGGTTGGCCATGCCGCTTCCCACAAGCCCGCCAGCAAGATTTCCCGCCATGCCCTGCACGCCAGATACAGCGATTCCCTTCAGGTAATCGTCGCTGCTCATGTATCCGGTTGCCGCTGTGCCCGCGTTCTGCAGCGCATTCGCTCCGGCAAAGCTCATAGCTCCTGTTGCCATCTGTGTGCTCAGCGCCCCGGCGCTCATGCCCAGTGCCTTGGCTCCGGCTCCCGCCGCGCTGCCTACGCCGTACATCAGCATCAGGTTGCCGCCGATGCTGCCCGCGTGGTACATACCGCCGTGTTCTTCCTTCGCACCAGCCGCATTCTTCAGGAACTGCCCGTACCATTCCTTGTTGCGTTCCTGCCCTTCTTCGCCGCCCAGCGCGCTGCCCAGTGTGGCAGATACAGATGCAAGTCCCGTGCCCTGCAGCAGACCGTAGGTCATCGCCTCAATGCCGGTATACCCCTTGGAGGCTACCTTGTCGAGGTATTCGTATGCCGTCTTGTGCTCCGTGTCACCGTTGGCAGTGTCCTGCGCGTAGAGGTAGTTGAAGGTCTTCACCACATCCTCCGGCAGGTCTTTCCAGCCGCCGTGGGTGGTGGCGTACAGGGTTCCCGTCCCGCCGAGATCGTTCAGCCCCTGCATACTCTGCGCGTCCTCGTCGCTGTTGATGTAATCGTAGAGGATGTCGCCGTACCCGGTATCCGTATAGGTTCCCGTCCATGCGTTGAACTTCGGCTCTCCGGTCTTTGTGCTCTTATACTGGCTGCCGTAGTAGAAGTCCTGTGCCCTGTGCAGCTGCTCGCCGTAGGCGTTCGCCTCTTCCGGCGTGTCGAACTTTCCGAGGTATTCGCCCGTTTCCTCGTAGTGCTGCAGAATCTCTTCGTCATCGTGGCTGTGGTACGGCTTGCCGTCCTTCATCCAGACGGTAGGCAGAAGCACCTCTTTTCCGTCGATGTTGTAGCTTGCGCTGTCCACGGTGGAGATGCTTCCGTCCGGGTTCTTGTATTGCGGGCGGTTGTACAGGTCGATGTTGCCCTTGCCGTACTGCCCCAGCGCCTTGTCGTCCGCCGACAAGTCGGCGTACTGATAATAGTCCGCCCAGCTCAGCTCCTCCTGCAGCAGCGTCTTTGCGTTCTCCGCCTCCGCGATCTGGCCGTCCATAGCCTTGGCCTGCGCCTGCAGTGCCTGTGCCTGCTGGCTCCACTGCATCAGCTCATTCGTCCCGCCGCGCCGGGAAGATACCTTGTTCATCAGCTGCTGCGCCTGCTTCTGCAGCTCCTTCTGCTGCGCTTGCAGCTGTTGAATGTTGGTATCCGCCGCCGCGATGTCTGCATTGATTGCGTCCTTGTCGCTGCGCACGGTTCCCCGCCAGTTCTGGTACTTCTCCTGTTCGCCGGTCAGGTAGGTGTTGTAGGCGTTCAGCGCGTCGTTATACTTTCCATAGCTCTGCTCATAGTCGCTGTAGAGCTTCTGCGTGTCCGCCGCTTCCTGCTCATACCGTGCCGCAAGGTCTTTGTACTGCTGCAGCTCCGTCTGATACAGGGCATTGTTGAATACAGACGGATTCTGCGCATAGCTCCGCTCCAGCTCCGGCAGGCTCTGCTCGTATCTGCCCAGCGCTTCCTCTGTTTCTTTCTGCTTCTTGGCAGCGTCCTGATAGGCAGTCAGCGCTTTCTGCGTCGCTGCCTCATAGGTGGTGTAGGTGTTGCGCAGCTTCTCCGTGTCCTTGCCGATCTCCGGCTGCGAATAGTATTTCCCATCCGCTGTCGCGCCCATAAGGTAGTTCTGATAGCTGCCGTACTTCTGCTGCATGGCGGTAGAGCGGTTGTATTCACCCTCCGTCAGCTTATCAGATGCAGCTGCGCGTGCGGCATAGTTCTGCCGCACGCTGCTGTCATACTCGTCTCTGGTTTTCCCGCTCCGGTCGAAGGCCGTGTTGCCGCTGGCAGGGTTATTCTGCGTGTCTTCCTTGCCCAGCTTCTGATTGCTCCACGCAGAAAAGGACTGTGCCTTTTGCGTCGCGCCGGTCGTCTTCGCCGTGCCGGTCGCCTGCCTCATCTTGTTGTTGCTCCACTCAGAAAAGGATGCCATACCGTGTCCTCCTTACTTGCTGGCGGCATATTCGCAGTAGTCTTTGATGTAGTCCGCATAGCTGTTGTAGTTCTTTACCTCCGTGCCGCCGGTGCCGTACTGCTGCAGCGATGCCTTCCTGCGGCTCCACTCGCTCTTGGTCATCAGGCCGGAGCGCACGCTGCCGTCCACCCCTGCCGCCTTCATGTAGGCAATGGCGCTGTCGTAGTCGGTCACGCCGGAGATATTCCCGCCGCCGGATGTCCCGCCGTCCTTCGTGAAACCGTTCGCCTTCAGCGTGGCCTCGCTCACGCCGTAGTTCACATAGCTGTTCCACGTCGCCTCGTCGATCACGCCGTCCGGGAACATCCCCTTCAACTTGGTAATGTCGTCCGCCGACATCTGGTATCCGGTGGCTTCTGGCTCATATCCGTATGCCGCCTTCAGGTACTCGTCGCTGTATCCATTGCTTCTGAGCACGCTCAGCACTTCATCCGTGAAAACTCCCTGCTTCGCATATTCTTTTGCTTGGCTCAGCTTCATGTTCCCGCCGCTTCGGCTCCCGCCGGAAGAGGACTTGCCCGCTGCCGTGGTGTTGAACCGGTTCAGCGCCGCTGCATCCGGGTTGATGCCCAGCTCCCGCAGTCCGGAGTAGTCGCCGTACTGTGCGGCCAGCTGCGCCAGCTGGTAGCGCCGCTCGTAGTCCGTCGGGTTGTTGTCGGTGTTGATGCCCAGATCGTTCAGGAACGAATTGTCGCCCAGCTCCGCCGCCGTCAACGCCTTGTTCATGGCCTCGCTGCGTCTGGCCGTCTGGTTGTTCACCTCGTCCAGCAGCTGCCCGTAGTTGAAGCTGCGGTCGGTGTTGTACTGGTTCAGGTCGTTCAGATACTTGGTGTAGTCCAGCTGCTCCAGCCCGCTCGCCGTCTGCAGGTCGTTGTTGATGCGGTTGTATTCGTCCATCCATGCCTGATAGTCGAAGGCACGGTTGGTGTTGTACTGCTGCATCTCGTTGAGGAACTTGTCGTAGTCGCTCTGCTCCGCGCCCTGTACCGCGCCGAGATCGCTGAGCTTCATGTTGTAGTCGTTCATGTACTTGTTGTAGGCCAGCTGGTAAAGCTCCGGGATTTTGTCCGTCATCTGGCTGGCGTAGTAGTCGCCCGCCTGCGCTGCCGCGTTCACTGCGTAGCTGGACGGGATGCCGCCGCTGGCTGCCGCCGCCGCGCCCAGCGCGTCCTGCGTGGCTCTCTGGCCTTCCCGCGTGTACTGCTTGCGGTACTGGCTGTAGAGTTGGTCGTTCTCCGGGTCGTAGCTGAAGTCCTTCCGGTTCACAATCTGGTCAAGCAAGTCCTGAATGGTCGCGTCGTAGCGGTTGTTGTACTCCGGCTGCGCCTCGCCGTAGGAATAGCTTCCATAGCCCAGCTGCTTGTCTAAAAGGCCGCTGATGGTGTCGGCGTAGTTGTTCTTGTAGGTCGGCGCTGCGCTGCTCTGAAAATCCTTTGGAGACAGCGGGTCAAGGTAGAAGTTCTCGCCCCGCTGCCCGCCGGTGTACCCGCCGTAGCTGGAGCGGATGCCCTCCGCGCCGAGGTTGGCCAGCGCCCGTGCCTCGTCCGTGGCGGCGTTTTTGTAGTCCTGCTTGTACTTCAGGATGCTCATGCCTGCGTCCGGATTCTGCTGCGCCAGCTTCAGGTCAGCGTCAGAGAACTGCCCGCCGAGGCCGCTGCTCTGCATCGCCTTCTGAAAATCGTCGTATGTGTATCTGTTTGCCATAGTCCGCCCCTTTCTTATAGTTCGCTGCCGTTGTACACTTCCCGCACCAGCGAATACAGTCTGCATCCGCCGTTGCCGGTCATCCGGATGCGGAAGTGGTCGCACCGGCGCGGGATGATCGGCAGGTAGTAGCTGCGCTTCACTTCCGTCTGCAGCGTCTTCACCGTCCGCCACACGCCGTCGCTGTCGAACTGCATGTCGATCTGCACGCTTGCATCCTCGTCCAGCTCCAGCCGCAGCAGCAGCTTTCCGATGCCCTTCTTCTCTGGTGTCGCCGTGGAAGAGGACGAATAGGTGGTGTACTCGTAAAAGTCCGCCCACTCCGCCTTCCATGCCACCAGTGCTTCCTGCACCGCGCCCTGCGGCACGCTTCTGGCGTTGCCGTTCATCCAGAGCTTGCCGGTCGCATCAAGGCAGTACAGTTCTTCGTTCCAGCCCCAGCCCACGGCCTGCGTGCTGTCTTCCCGGTGCCACAGGTTGGTGCGCGTATCGAAGGCAAACAGCTGATACGCCCCCTGTGCGTCCTGCAGCGATACGAAATACTTTGTCCCGTCGCTGCCCGCCACGCCGTTGCGGAAGCGCTGCGTGCCGAATGCCGCGCTCACGCTCTGCGGGATGCCGCCGCTCCACGCCGCAATGCCCGTCCGGCTCAGGTAGAACAGCGTCTCTCCCGCGATGGCAAGGCTCTCGTCGCTGCCTTTCTCCACGCCCAAGCTGGCGCTGCCCATCACCTGAAAGTTGGAC
>CALDMA010000321.1 GCA_937915075.1 uncultured Oscillospiraceae bacterium | reverse complement strand
AGAAACCTATCAAGAAGTTGCAGACGCGTTGAATATTCCCCGCGCAATTTTTGTGCAGGCGAAGCCGTTTGGGACGGATAATTCTTGCTTGATTGATGCCATAGAGCGGTTTGGAAAAGAAAAATGCCGTGGAATCGCGGTGGTAAGTTCCGACGTTTCCGACCGCGAATTGGGATGTCTGCATGAAGCGGGAATTCGAGGGCTGCGGTTTAGTGTATGGAATCCGAATAACGCAGTAGTTTCATTTTCGGATTGCGAACCATTGAGTGAACGTGTCAAGGATATGGGATGGAATATACAGCTACATATGCAGGCAACACAATTAGTTCGATATACTGACGTGATTCGCAGACTTAAATGTAAGATTGTCATTGACCATATGGGGAGGCTTGACCCTGCATATGGCATAAAAGATCCTGCCTACGCTTTTCTGCTGAAGATGATAGATCACGGTAATGTATGGATCAAGCTGAGCGGCCCATACTTAAATTCTCAGGAGAATGCACCGTGGGAAGATGCAAGTGTGACAGCGAGAGCGATTGCGCAATATGCCCCTGAGCGAGTCGTTTGGGGAAGTGATTTTCCGCACGTTACTGAGAAGAATAAGCCAGATGAAGCCGAACTTGTCAGTATGATTCCTGTATGGCTTCCGACAGAGCGAGCAAGGCGGCTTGCCTTGAGCAGTAATCCTGCGGAACTCTACGACTTCTAATGAAAGGATATACAAAGGAGTGCCCAAATCATGATGGAGTTTGGCACGATTAAAAAAATCGATTGCACGCAGACGAAAGAATGTGATCTACTTCGGAAATACCTTGCGAACCATGCTCTTGATTACGAAGATAACATCGATATAGCTATTGGCGTCTTTGACGACAATAGCACACTACGTGGTTGCGGATGTGCTGCCGGCAAAGTGTTGAAATGCTTTGCAATCGATGATGAACTCCGTGGTCAGAATTTAATGGGCATCCTGATCTCCCAGCTGATTCAGGACAGATTTTCTAAAAAGATTTATGATTTGATGGTTCTTACCCGGCTACAAAATAAAGAGATTTTTTGCAACTGCGGATTTTACCCAGTGGTACAGACAGATCATCTTATTATGCTTGAAAACCAAAAAGATGGCCCGAAGCGCTTTGCGGAAGCACTTTTTAAGCAGGAGGATTGCGGAAAAACAGTAGGCGCGATTGTGATGAATGCAAATCCGTTTACACTTGGGCATCGTTATCTCGTTGAACAAGCTTGTGCGCAGTGTGATGTTTTGCATATATTTATTGTTGAAGAGGATCGCTCATTTTTTTCAACAGAGGTTCGGTATCGGCTTGCTTGTGAAGCAACGGCTGACCTGCCGCAGGTGCGAGTGCACATGGGGGGACCATATATGATTTCTTCTGCTACGTTTCCCAAGTATTTTCTTAAGGCAGATGAAGATTCAGTTTCTCTTCAATGTGAATTAGACATCAAACTTTTTGCGGAGTCATTGGCACCTGTGCTCCATATTACCAAACGCTTTGCAGGAACAGAGCCGTTCGATGTAACAACGGCTCGATATAATGCAAAAATGGCAGAGCTGCTGCCGCAATATGGGATTTCTTTCTGTGAGGTGATGCGAATGGAACGGGCGGGACATCCGATTAGTGCATCATGCGTCCGTAAGTTTGCTGCATCGTCTAATACGTTCTCTCAAGCACTTTCTCTCGTGCCAAAAGCAACTAGAGACTATTTGATTCGATTACAGGAGGAACAGGCATGAACCAACTTGATGTTTTTTCGGGCGTACCTGTTTCTCTTGAGGAAATGCTTATTTGCCGAGAGAAACGCGTTGCCCTGCAACAAAAGATGATTTGTGATACAGAGTGTTTTAGCCTGATAAGTTTTACACTTAATATCCCCGGAGATATCAAACAGTCTGCTGCCCTAAATGCTGTATTTGAAGAAGGCGCAGCGCAGTTACGAACTATTTTTGGCGGCTATATCTTGGATGAAAGGATTAACCGGGCGAACACCGGCAGTGAACTTTTTCTTGCGCTTAAACTTGATTCATATATTGCAAAAGAGCGAACGTTGTGTGTAGAAAACACACATTTTCTTGGGAGACTTTTTGATATTGACGTATTAGATTATGAATGTAAGGCTGTCAGCCGTGATAAGCTGTCTCAGCCCCATCGACGATGTTTGCTCTGCGGAGAAGATGCAAAGACCTGTTCTAGGAATCATAGCCACGCTGTTAAACTACTCAGAGAGCATATTACAAATATGGTAAATGCGTTCTTTCGAGAAAAGTTTGCAGATAGATTTATGATATACGCTGTACGTGCATTATTGTATGAAGTCTCTATTACGCCAAAACCTGGGCTTGTAGATCGCAGCAATTCGGGAGCTCATAGTGATATGGACTTTTTTACATTTCTTGATAGTAGTACTGCATTAATGCCATGGCTGCAAAAGACATTCCAATTGGGGTGGGACTACGCACAACAGGATACGCATATGCTCTTTACTGCCTTGCGGTATGTTGGACTTCAGGCGGAGAAAGAAATGTATGCTGCCACGAACGGTGTGAATACTCATAAAGGCGCAATTTTTTCCTTTGCTATATTGGGCGGGGCACTTGGAAAAGCGTATGCATCTTCTTGGAACCCGCCTGCCATGAAGAATGTTCTATTGACTGCAAGCGAAATAGCAAATTGTTCTCTGCACGATTTTGATACACATAGTGAGACTCACGGAGTTCGTTGTTTTCTTACGCACGGTATAGATGGAATTCGAGGAGAGGCATCTCGTGGGTTTCCGGCTGCTGTGCAAGTAGGTTTGCCTGCCTTACGTACTGCGATAGAGAGAGGACTTTCTATAAACGATGCAGCCGTGCATACGCTTTTGTCTTTGATTGGATGTGTACAGGATACTAACATGATACATCGTGGAGGAATTGCGGCTGCGTGTGCATGCATGAGTGAGGCAAAGAAGATGGCAAGTTCGTACTATTCATCTATGCAGATGAGTGATACTCTCAAAAAACTTGATGAAAAGTATATTGCGGAAAACCTGAGCCCGGGAGGGTGTGCAGATATTCTGTCAATAACGCTTATGCTGTGGTTTTTATTAGAAAATGGCTTTTTGACGGATGAGTAGTTGTACTTTATAATAGCATGTCATAATGTGGAGGGTTCATTTACACATGGGCAAATTCGATAATACGTATGAATAGAAGTTTCGTTGACAAAAATGATTGATTTTACACGAGAAAATATGCTGCGCTCGATCGTGCTGTTTTCGATCCCGCTCATCACGGGCGAGCTGCTGCAGAATCTCTACAACAGCGTGGATGCGCTGGTGGTCGGGAATTTTGTCGATCAGTATGCGCTGGCGGCAGTGACTGTGTGCGGTGTAATTGCCAACATGGTGGTCAACTTCTTCAACGGAATGTCTGTGGGGGCCAACATCGTTGTTGCGAAGGCAAGCGGGAGCGGAGACCAAACAAGACTGCGGCTTGCGGTTCGCTCGGCATTCTCGTTCGGCGTCGTGCTGGGCGTCTTGCTTTCCGTGCTCGGTATTCTGGCCGTTCCGCAGCTGCTTCGCTTTGCGGGTACACAGGAGGATTATTTTGATGCGGCGCAGGTGTATCTGCGCATCTACCTCGCGGGCTTGATGTTCACCGTGATCTACAACAATGCGGCAGGCATTCTGCGTGCACTCGGCAGGGCAGACATTCCATTTCGCATTTTAGTAATCTCCTGTGGAATGAATATCATACTCGACCTGCTGCTGACCGCTGCCCTGCGCATGGGCATTGCTGGTGTTGGCCTTGCCACCGTAATCTCACAGGGGACCTCTGCTGTGCTGATCTATCGGGCAATCAATCGCTGTATCCAAGGTAACTGCTTCGATCTTTTGGAGATGTTCCATCGCGGAAGAGGCGTTATTGCAGAGGTGCTGGGCGTTGGCGCGGCAGCGGGCATCCAAAGCGCTCTGATTGGCTTTTCCAACATTTTTGTGACACGGTATATGACCTGGTTCAGCGCGGAAACGGTCGCCGGGATCGGCGTTGCTCAGCGGCTGGATCGCTTCGTGATCCTGCCAGCGAAATCGTTCGGCATCACGATGACAACCTGCGTGGGACAAAATCTTGGCGCAGGTCATTACGAACGAATCCGAAAGGGCGAGCGGAACTGTATTGCGGTGGCGCTGGGGGTCACGCTCGCGCTCAGCGGAATCGTTTATTTCTTTGCACCGCAATGCGTGGCGCTGTTCAACGCGGAGCCGGAGGTCGTTGCCGTCGGTGTGGCGATGATGCATGTGCTCGCGCCGATGTTCTGGATCATGGCACTCAGAGAGGTTTTACTCGGCGTACTGCGCGGCTGCGGACACAGCGCGGGGCCGATGGTCCTGAGCCTCACTGGCATGGTGGGTGTGCGGCAGGTGTTTCTTGCGTTCACGATGCGCAAAAGAGCATCAGTAGAATACATATACTATTGCTATCCTGTAGCATGGGCGGCAACCTTGCTGCTGCTCATAATTTATTACTTCATTGTGAGAAAGAGACTACTGAACAGAGAAAGAGAGTGAGATATGTTCTGCACGGCGGTCGAAATTTAGCCTTATTTTTAGCCTTACCACGTTGGTATGAGATGAAATTATCTAACATGGGATGGCAATGAAATTGTATTACTTCTTTACATTATAGTACTGGCTGGTATAGAAAGGGACAAGCTAAAACACCTTTTTGTCGGTTCGAGTCCTGTACCGCGCACCACAGAAAAGTCTTGAAGCCACAACGGTTAATGCCCACAGGTACACAATGTGACCTATGGGGTAATCCGGTCGGTACAGGGCAACAAAGAAGCAAGGTAAGAACTTATAGTTTTTACCTTGCTTCTTTGTATTGTTACCATTATAGGTTTTCGGCATCTTATCCGAAAAAGCATGCTATTATTCTGCTCTAAGAGCTTCTACAGGCTGGAGCCGAGCGGCCTTAGCTGCTGGATAGCTGCCAAAGAGAACGCCGAGCATAACGCTCAGCAAAAATGCCGCAACGGTAATCCACAGCATCGGGAGAATTGTTGTTTGATACATCAGTCGGCTTAATATAATGCTGCCGCACGTTCCAAAAACAATTCCGACAATTCCACCCACGCCGCAAAGCATACCGGATTCTATCAAGAATTGAACTACAATACTTGAACGCTGTGCGCCGATTGCCCGGCGTATTCCAATTTCCCGCGTTCGTTCGGTTACAGTCACAAGCATAATATTCATAATGCCAATACCGCCGACAAGTAAGGAAATTGCCGCAATTCCGCCAAGCACACGGCTAATCATGGTCAAGGATTCGTTCTGATATTTTTGCCAAGAATCTGCTGCCTGTACTTGCGTATAACCAATGTTCTCCGGAATCAACCTCTTTAAATAGGGACCAACGGAAGATACCGTCTTATTCATGGAATCAGCGTCCCGTGCCTTGATTATATAATTGCTTGGCGCGGTATCTTCCAATGTTCGGCTTGCAGTATATGGAAAAACAATGATATTGTCCATCTGATTGATAACTTGATCACTTGCCTTTCCATGCGAAGCATATACACCAACCACAGTAAATCTTTTTCCGTTTACCTGCATTACCTGCCCAATGGGATTAGAACCGCCGAAAAATTCTTTTGCGGCAGTAGCGCCAAGCACGCAGACCTGATTATATTTTTCAATATCTAAATATGTGAGATCACGACCTTTAGCAAGGGTCAAATTGTTGCAGGCGCTATATTGATCGCTGCCGTAGTACAATTTGGGAGGGCCACTAATCAGGTTGTTTTGTTTATCAAATTTTTCTTCCATAGATGCAGAGCTTTTGAACCCATAAACAACCGTTGCACTAAACTCTGAAACAGGAGTGACCCCGACAACATATTTTTTTAACCCTTGGCAATAGCTATACAGTTTCGGAAAATAATCAACGCCCGCACTATTTCCGCTTTCGTCAGATGAATAGACCTCAATCTGTACCTCAATGCGATTTGCGCCCATCGCATTGAATTGTTTCATAACTTGGAGCTTCATACCCTCCATAACAGAAACAATGGTCATAACAGCAGCAATTCCAATGAAGATAGACAGAATGGTTAGTGTACTACGGCCCTTTTTTCCTACAATAGAACGCCATGCCATTTTAAACGGCTGCAAAATGCTCATGCCTCAGCAACTCCCTTGATATTCGTGTCCTTTACGAAGTTCTGCGTACCGTACAGCACCAGCGTATCGGTGATACCGTTCTCTTTGGCGTATTCCACCACATCGCTGCGGAAAAAGCGGAGGTCGAGGACGTGGACCTCGGCGTAGTCCTCCGCGGGAAATTGTGAAAATGTATTGCCGTAAGAGTCTTTAATGAGCAGGAGCTTGCCGCTCTTGCCACTGCCCTCGATGACGGTCTGTGCCTGGTTGGAATTTAGGAACACAGCGTACTGGTCGCTGCCGTCCAGATATTTGCGCTCGTAGATGCTGTTGGTCTCATATTCTCCGCCGTTGTAGGAAACGGCGCGGTATTCGTGCTTGTACCATGCTGTGATCTCCTCAGCGGGGACGGAGGGCAGCGGAACTTTATTCCAAGTCGTGCCGTGGAAATTATTGCAGAGAACTTCCTGCGTCCACTCATCTGCGTTCGGTTCGATGCTGCGCCACGCACAATAGGCATAGTAGGCCCCAAGGCTCGTCCAGTGGTGGTCGGTGCGATAGTAGATGTTCTCGTTACTATGAGCGGCGAGAGCAGAGAGCACGTCCGTTGTGTCAACGCCCGCATCGGCCAGCACTTGCAGAATAGCGGCGTAGTCTGCCACGGGCGCATAGGCAGGGAGTTTATCTGTGAGCACCTGTGCTGCCATAGGGACGATAATCGTATTCATGGAGATTCCCTCTGCCGCCAGCTTTTCCTGCAAATCAGCGAGGGCGGCTGCGTTGGCGGCAAGCTGCTTTTTACTGTAGGATGTAAACTTGTCCATCAAATACTTACTCTTGCAGATGTAAACGCCGCCGCTTTCCCGTTTACCGACGGCCAGCTCCATATAGGTTTTCATTGTGACCCAGCCATCCCGCAGGGGAACTTGATCGGTGAGGTAACTTTCCAAATTGTCACCAAATTTGCCGGAAATAAAGTCGGCAATGGTAAATTGCGGCTTTTGCGTCAAGGTGCGTTTTTCACGTTCCGAGTAATACCGATCCGGCATGATAAGCCCCGCCAGCGCGGACACCGCCAGCAGCAGGCAGAAAAAAGAGGTAATGATTTTATTTCGCATTTTCTCACCTCAAAACCGGAAATAAAGAAATGGATTATAGCTGCCGCTGACAAGATACGCCGCGGACACCACCAGCACGCAGGCAAGGCCGCCGCAATCCGCCGCGGTCAGCGCCTGCCGGCTGAGGTGCGCACTGACTTCTTCATAGCAGCGCTTGCCGAACGGCGTGGCAGCCAAGGCGCAGATCACCAGCATCGGCCCATAAGTCAGCAGCAAATATAGACTGCTGCTGTCGAACAGCATGCCGGAGAACATGGCTTTGCACCATGCGGCTCCGTTGCTGATCTCTGTGAATGCAAAGAGCGTCCAGCTGATCGTTACCAGCACCAGCGCGTAAATATGCCGGAGTGCGGCGGGCAGCTTTTGGAGCCAGCGCAATAAGAACAGCTTTTCCAGTACCAGCAGTATGCCGAAATACACGCCCCAAAGGACGAAGTTCCAGCTTGCCCCATGCCAGAAGCCCGTCAACAGCCAGACGATGGCAATATTGCGAAGCTGCTTTGCAAGGCCGCCCTTGTTGCCGCCAAGGGGAATATAGACATAATCCCGGAACCATGTCCCCATGGAGATATGCCAGCGCCGCCAGAAATCGGTAATGCTGTCTGCCAAAAACGGATAGTTGAAGTTTTCCAAAAAGCGGAACCCCAGCATCCGTCCAAGGCCAATGGCCATGTCGGAGTAACCGGAAAAGTCGAAATAGATCTGGAACCCGTAGGCGATGACTCCCAGCCACGCCATCAGCACTGTGGGTGAAGCCTGCACACTCGCCGCCTCCCAAAGCAGGCCGACGTTGTTGGCCAGCAGAACCTTTTTCCCGATGCCGCAGGCAAAGCGCTTTACACCCTCGGCAAAGAGATCGACGGTGCAGTCCCGGTGCTCCAGTTCGTCCGCCACCGTCTGGTAGCGGACGATGGGACCCGCGATGAGCTGGGGGAACAACGTCACATACGCGCCGAAGTTGATGATGCTTTTCTGCGCCTTTG
>CALDMA010000320.1 GCA_937915075.1 uncultured Oscillospiraceae bacterium | reverse complement strand
CGCCGATCTTCTCGGGCAATTCGCGGCCCAGACTGTTCTTGATCATTCCTTGACACCTCCAACCTTGATGCCGGCGGCTGCTGCCTTGGCAAGCGTCGTGCGGGCGCGCAACTCCATCGGCTTATCGACCATGCCACCGTCGAGCACGCACACGCCCGTGTGGTTGCGTGCGGCCTCCTCCAGCGCTTCAAGCACGCGCTTTGCGTTGCGGATTTCCTTTTCCGACGGGGTAAAGCACGCGTTCACCGTGTCGATTTGGCGCGGATGGACGCAGGTCTTGCCGTCGAAGCCCAGCGTACGCGTCATTTCAAGGTCGCGCTGCAGCCCCTCAGCATCGTTGATGTCAGAGAATACCGCGTCCTGCGCGGAGATGCCCGCCGCGCGGCAAGCCATGAGGATGGCGTTGCGCGCGTAGAAGATCTCCCAGCCGGGCTTGGTGCGCTGGGCGGACATGCTGGCGGTAAAGTCCTCCGCACCGAGCGCCATCGCGGCTACACGGGGGCTAGCCGTGGCGATCGCCTGTGCGTTGATGACACCGAGATAGGACTCGATGTTGCACCAGAGCTTGATACCGCCAACGGGCAGGCCCGCCTTTTCCTCAATGGCGGTCATCTTCGCGTCGATGCGCTGCACCTCCTCGGCGTATTCGACCTTCGGGATGCGGATGGCGTCGGGCTGAGCGCGCACGGCGGCCTCGAGGTCCTCGTCGAGTTCCTTGGAGTAAATGCCGTTGACGCGGATGAGGATGTACTTATCCTTCGGTCGCTGATACTTCACTGCATTGTAGACAAGGAAACGTGCCGCATCCTTTTCGCCCGCAGACACGGAGTCCTCAAGGTCATAAACAAGGCAGTCTTCATTGTAAAAGCCTGCCTGGATCATTTTGACGGGGCTCGTCCCGCCAGCATACATGGAGGTACGCATCAATTTCGCCTCAGGCATGAGTGTCCTCCTTTCCCCAATCGTATTCGATTTCGGCTGCGCGGCAGATTGCGCACTGCATCCGTGCGCGGATGACGAAATCGAGCGCGCCCTTGTCGACCACGGCAACATGCGCGTCGGTCACGCCAAATTCCTCGAGCACCTCGCAGATGGTCGCTTCGATCGCCTCGCCGAATGTCGCCTTGACGTCGCTTTGAATGTCCAGCTCGATCCCGCGGCCCTCATTGGGGCGCAGCGTGACCATGATGTCGCTGGACTCCATCGTTCCGGCAACTGCCGGTTTTTTGAGTTCCATAGCTGCCTCCTTTTATGCCTTTGCGTCTTTCTTCATGTACTGGAACAGGCCGCCGGCCTCCATGATGTCGTGCTCCAGGTCACTCACCGCGTCACCGTGGAAGGTCTTGCCGTTCGCGGTGTTGACGATCTTGCCGGAATCCATATCAACGTCCAGCATGTCGCCGTCTTTGATATCGCCGTTGTTGATGGCGTCGGAAATTCCCTTGACGAAGAGTACAGGATAGCCGTTGTTGATGGCATTGCGGTAGTAGATGCGCGAGCAAGTCTCAGCCAGCACACAGGGAACACCTGCGTATTGCAGACAGTAGACCGCGTGCTCGCGGCTCGAGCCGCAGCCGAAGTTCTTGCCCGCGACCACGATATCGCCGGGCTTGACCTCTTTGGCAAAGTTCTCCTTGCCGGGGTAATATTCAAATGCGTACTGCGGCATATTCTTCGGGTCGGTCTCAGCGAGATACTTGTTGTGGTAAATGAGGTCGGTATCGACATCGTCGCCGAAGACCCACGCGCGCGCATGGATAATGCTCATATTCTCTTCTCCTCTCAGCCGAGAATGTCTCTCGGGTCGGTGATGCAACCGCGGATGGCGGTAGCCATAGCGGTCATCGGGCTCATCAGGTAGGTGTGGCTGCCCTTGCCGACCTTGCCGATGAAGTTGCGGTTGTTGGTGGCACAGCCGACATCGCCGTTCGGCAGTGCGCCGTAATGCTCTGCCGTGCAGAGCGCGCAGGTCGGGTTCGTGAAGACGATGCCCGCCTCAAGAAACTTTTCGATCATGCCGGCTTTGGCGCAGGCAAGCTGTACCTCAGTGGTGCTCGGCGTGATGATGACGCGCGTGGCAGGGTCGACCTTGCCGCCGCCCGTCATCAGGACCTGATAGGCAGCCTCAATGTCCTCAAAGCGACCGTTGGAACACGAGCCGATATGTACCTGGTCGACGTGCGTGCCAGCAACCTCGATCACAGGCTTGACATTGTCCGGCGCATCTGGACAGGACACCATCGGTGTCAAATTGCTCACATCGTAGTACAGGCCCCTGCAGTACTGTGCATCCGCGTCGGCAGAGAGGGTACCAATGCGCTCTTTGACATCTTCTCCCGCGCGCTCGACCATCCAGTCGAGCACTTCGCCGCTCGGCATGATGAGAGGCACCTTGCCGCTCATCTCCGTAACCATGGAGCAGAGGGTGATGCGTTCGGCAAGATTGGCATTGTCGATGGTCTCGCCGGTAAATTCCACAGCGAGATAGTCCATGCCGCCCGCGCCAAGATCACCGACGATATAGGTCAGAAGGTCTCGCATGCACACGCCCTTCTGGAACTCGCCGATGACCTCGATCTTCATCGTCTCGGGCACGCGGAACCAGCTCAGACCGCCGATGTAGGATGCGGCCACGTCGGAGTTGCCGACGCCCGTTGCAAACGCACCGACCGCACCGAGCAGATTCATGTGGCTGTCGGTGCCAAGCACAACGTCACCGGGCTTGATAAGGCCTGCCTCCAGCATGACGTGCTGCCCAATGCCGTGGTTGATGTCAAAAAGGTTTTTGATGCCCTGACGCTTGGCGAACTCGCGGATGATCTTCTGGTTGTTTGAGACCTTCTCAGAGTGAGACGGTGCCTGTAGGTCGAAAGTGTAAGCGATCTTATCCGAATCCCACACCTTTGCGTCCTTACCCATCTCCTTTTCAAATTGCAGCACGCAGTTCGCGCCGCCGAAATCGCGCGCAGACGCGAGGTCAACATGGCACCAGACACGGTCACCGATTTTCACTTCATGGTCGCAGGCTCGTTCCATGATCTTCATGATTGCTGTTTTGCCCATACTAATAAATACTTCTCCTTAAAACTAATAGTTTCACTAAAGCACTTTGTTCTATAGCCATGAAGCCCGGCTCTTTCAAATGCCATTTTCAATTTATCACGAACACAATTGCATAAACAGCACAGAAAAGTTCCTCTTGTGCACCCAACAGTTGCAAAAAAGAGTTCATCTCATTCGATGAGCTCTGCTGTGCGAAGAAAACATCACTTAGAACTAAAAGTGCGAAAATTAGCAACCAATTGTTGCGCAGGCTGAAAAAATGTCTGCTTTTCCATTGCGTGATGATACAGTAAAATAGCAACCATGATACACTGATTTCTGCAATTATGTACAAACTATTTGGAGGGATGTAATATAAGCGATAAATATTGATACTACTTTTCATCTGCATTTTAAAAGGAGGGAAATCATTGGACTACAAAAAGATTAAAGAGGCAAAAAGTAATATTGGTGTTGGAATTTGTGGTTTACTTTTTGCCATCGGTTATTATTTGGAAACATTTCATTTTAAAACGAACAGCAAGAATCTCATCAGTGTAGCAGCGTTTCCTCGTATAATCGGTGTAATGGTTGCACTGTGTGCGACAGTAATGCTAATACGGGGCATCTCCGCGATGCGAAAAATTCCCAAGGACGCACGGATTGCTGAGAGCATGCGCGCTAAGAACCAAAAAGAAAGCGGTCTACTTCAGGTGGTCGAAGCAATCATCGTACTTCTTGGTGCAGCATCTGTATTAAAAACATTTGGTTTTATTCTCACTATGCCGATTACCATGTTCCTTTTGTTTATCATTCTGGAAAAAAAGGAATCTCGAAACTATAAGCTTTACATAATTTTATCTATTGTAGCACCCACAGTTCTCTATTTCGTTTTTTACTATTGCTTTTCCAGTTTACTTCCGATGGGTATTCTTAAGCCTTTTCTATCAAAGATTCTTTAAAGGAGGGGTATCGTGGCATCTTTTCAATATTTTGGAGCAAGTCTCGCAACAATTTTTTCATCCCCTAAGTTTCTTCTCTTGATTTTTGCATTTACGGCCCTTGGAATCCTTCTTGGTGCTCTACCAGGTGTTTCCGTTAACATGGCGCTTATTCTTTCATTGC
Source organism: uncultured Oscillospiraceae bacterium (assembly GCA_937915075.1). Lineage (GTDB taxonomy): Bacteria > Bacillota > Clostridia > Oscillospirales > Oscillospiraceae > Hominicoprocola. The sequence goes on along the minus strand of CALDMA010000320.1, from coordinate 4,127 downwards.
CGCTTACCTACAGTATGAATTCTGAAACAGCGATGGCGGTTTTGATATCCTGCTATATTGGCGCTCTGTCGGGCGGATTGATTTCGGCGATTACTTTAAATATTCCCGGAACCACATCTTCTATTGCAACAACCTTTGACGGCAGTCCAATGGCTTTACGCGGTGAAGCCGGACGAGCATGTGGTATAGGCATCCTTACCAGCTTTATTGGCGGATGCTTCAGCTATGTTCTGTTAATGTTTCTTGCTCCACTGATGGGCAAGGTCGCCCTCAAATTCGGCGGATGGGAATATTTTGCCATTGGTATGTTTTCTCTGGCAATGATTATCTCCATTGCTGGTGATGATGTATGGAAAGGAATTTTGGCTTCCACATTCGGAATGGCTCTTGCAATGACTGGCCCTGATCCCGTCTCCGGCATTGCAAGGTATGACTTTGGTATTTCAGCTCTATCTGGTGGAATCACAACCACGGCTCTAATGTGTGGTATTTTTGCTGTGCCAGAGCTTCTCAAGCTTGCCGCAAATCGCGAAGATGCTCAAGCCGAGGATATGGAGGTCGAGAAGTTTAAAGGATATGGTATTTCTGCAAGAGAGCTCCTTCTGCATTGGAAAAATATCCTGCGTTCCTCCATAATCGGAACTTATGTTGGTGTTCTTCCTGGCGTCGGTGCATCGAGTGCAAGCCTAATCTCCTATATGACTGCTAAAAACAGTTCGAAACATCCGGAGACTTTCGGAAAAGGAGATATTGACGGTATCATCGCCTCGGAAACTGCAAACAACGCCTGTATGGGTGGTGCTATGACGCCAATGTTGGCCCTTGGTATTCCAGGAAGTGGTGCTACAGCGATCTTGCTTAGTGCTCTCACGCTCCATAATGTTCAGTGCGGCCCCTTAGTCTTCACGAAGAACGCCTCTTTGATCTATTTTATTTTTGCAATTTGTTTTGTCTCCAACCTCGTTATGGTTATTGTCGAGAGAGTCGTTCTAAAGGGTTACATTAAAGTCTTAACCGCACCGCGCCGTATTGTCATGGTTTTTGTTATGATGATGTGCATCATCGGTGCATACAGCGCAAGAAACAGTTACACAGATATCTTTGTATTTATCATCGGCGGCGTCATCGGATACGCCATGAAAAAGGCCGGTGTTCCCACTGCTCCCATTCTGCTCGGTTATATTCTTAGTGCGATCATTGAAAAAAACTTTATCCATGCCATGCAACTTAGCCGTGGCAACTACATGGATATGTTTACTCGCCCCATTGCTGTTGTTTTTCTGATACTCGCCGCAATTTCTTTGTTTGATTCTATTAGAAAAACCGTTAAAGCATCAAAAGTTCGTAAAGCTGCAGAACTATCCCAGTCATAATAAATATAAGGAGATTTGATTATGAAAAAGAAACTCTTAGCTCTCATCATGGCATGCGCCATGTTTGCAGTCCTGTTTGTCGGCTGTGCAGAGAAATCGCCTGATACCTCGGCTGTATCAGATAATTCCAATAATATCGATACAGAAAAATCTCTTGATTATCCTAAATTGGCCATTACAATTAATGGATCGAATTCGGGTTCGACCGTCGATACAAATGTTCGCGCATTTGCGCAGATTTTGGCAAAATATCTGCCTGTAAATGTCATTGTCAACTCTACGGCCAGTCAAGTTGACTCTTATCGTGACACTATCAATGCCGAACCGGACGGATATACCATGAGTATTACAACTGCAAACGTTACCCTCTGTGATGTACAGAATATTACCGATTTTGATTCTATCGAAGACGTTACCTTTGTTGGCAACATTGCTAAAGGCGGCGGCTATTGGGTCGCAATTACAAAAGATTTTTCTGAAAACCACAATATCTCTACCTTTAATGAACTTGTCGAATATTCCAAGTCGCATCCGCAGGAATTAAACATCGCAACCTCTTATGGCACCCTTAATGAAATCCCTGTTACTTCCCTGATTCAGGACTGCGGTATCGATGCTACTGAAGTGTCTATTGGTGCTGCTGGTGAACGCACGATTGCTTTCATTGCTGGTGAATTGGACATTTTTGTCGGCACATGGGGCAGCATTTCGCAATACGTTGAATCTGGTGATGTTATTTGTCTTTGCAGTTATGGTGACGAGCGTAGTCCTTTTACACCCGATATTCCCTGCACTGGTGAGTTAGGCTACCAAACCGTCAAGTGTGCAACGTACTATACCGTTACTATGCCTAAGGAAACTCCCGCTGAAATCGTTGCCTATATGCAGAACATTCTTGAAGAGACTGTTGCAGACCAGGAATGCATTGATACGCTCGCCGCAAATTCCACAGAAGCCTATTTTATGTCTGGTGAGGAAACCAAACAGACAATGAGCGCTCTTAAAGCATCTATGCTTGAGATGGGCCTTGACCAAAGCAAATAATTACCGTTATAAGGAGATCTAAAAACAATGAAAATTTGGTTTCAGAGTGGCGGTACATATCGCTATGAAAAGGAAAATGGTGACTATTTCTTAGAAGAGGGGAAACACCTTGAACTCCAGTGTAATCGTGCGGCTCGTCCCGGCACAGAGGTATATGTAACCGGTTTACCTCGTTTTGCTCATGAGTTTTCTTCCTATCGTTTTACGGAATACTATGCAACTGCTCAAGTCTTTAATAACATGTTTCGAGCACAGCAAGATGGATATAATGCCTTTATCATTGGTTGCCCTGTTGATCAGGGATTGACCGAAGGACGTGAAATGTTAGATATTCCGGTAGTTGGCATTTTTCAGTCTGTTATCTATGCTGCGGCAATGTTAAGTAACAAGTTTGCTATCGTATGCCAGTCCCCGCATCTGATGGAACGTTATTCGCAGAAGGTTGAAAGCTATGGACTCCGGGATAAGTTCGCCGGCGCATACTGGTTTAACACAAACAGCTCCGAAACCTATGGCTCATACAACAACCCCGATTCGGTTCTCGATCGTTTTATCGCTACCTCCCGTAAGGCAATTGAGGACGGTGCATCGGCAATTATCCCCTTTTCTAACGGTACACAGACGCTTGCGTATAAGGCCGGTTTAACACAAAGCGGCATTGATGGCGTCCCTGTTCTTGATGCCGTCAGTACCGCAGTCAAGGCAGCCGAAGCACTGGTCGACCTCAAACCTCTTGGTGTTCAGGCATCACGAAAGCTATGTGTATACGGCCATCCGGATAGAGAAACGATGCTTCGAATTTTCAAGACTTACGAAGACTCTTTCCGCATGGATTATGACTGTCTGCATTAAGTTAGATAGGAGAGTACTATGGCAAAAGCTCTGATTGTGCTCGCCCCTGGCTTTGAAGAGGGCGAAACTGTTGAGATTATTGATGTATTGCGAAGAAGCGGCTTTTCCTGCGACAGCATGAGCATTGCCGAAGCCCTTGTATCTGGTGCTCACGACATAAAAATAGAGGCAGATTACATCTTAAACGATGATCTCACCTCATTTTTCAACTATGATATGCTCATTCTCCCTGGCGGATGGTCTGGTGTAGACGCAATGCTGAACGACTCACGCGTTCTTGATTTGGTACGTTATTACAATAAACACGGGAAATTTGTTGCAGCTATGTGTGCTGCTCCAAATGTGTTAGCTAAGGCAGGTGTTCTGACAGGCAAAACAATGACCGCTTACCCCGGTCAAAAGACTGAGCCATTTTACTCGGATGCCCATTACGTGAATGACGTTGTTGTAAAGGATGGTAACTTGATTACCAGCCGAGGTCCCGCAACAGCGCTGCCATTTGCTTTTGCTCTCGTTGATGTCCTCGGCGGAGACAGCAGTTTTATCAAGAAGCGTTTTCTTTATCAGGATTTAAAAAACTATCCCGATGGTACAGAAAGCGTCATCTTAAAAGGAGAGCAACGTTCTTGGTAACCTCATAATAACCGGAGTTGATGCAGTTGGAGGTGGCGTTCTCGCAGGCGTCGATCGTGCCCTGCTGCAGCGCGGTGAACACGTCGTTGTAGTTCATGGCGACAGGCATGGCTCCGAACGCCTCAAATGCGGCCTGATGATACTTGTTTTCCATCGTGTGGATAGTCACGCTGTTAGCGCCGGGAGAAAATCGCCATTTTGAGCCGGGAGAAAACAGCCAATTTC
>CALDMA010000319.1 GCA_937915075.1 uncultured Oscillospiraceae bacterium | reverse complement strand
CGGTTGGACGGGGTGGCTCTTCAACCTGTTCATGACGGTTCTGGCGATTGTCTCCTACGCCTCGCCGCTCGCGCCGTCCTCGGCGATGCGCCCCTACGGCATACTTCCCGTCGCGGCATCCGCCTTTGTCTCCGTCCTCGTCGCCTATATCGCGGTCTATTGGCTTGTCCAGGCATTCCCGTCCGCCGCGCCGGCGTCGGATGCGGAAGAGGGGCCGCGTCTCGCGAAGATCGCCCGTCCGCTGGGTTTTGCCGCCGGAGGCGTCTTCGCGCTTGTCCTGGCCATCTCGTTCTTCTTCAACATATTCCTCGGCTTCGACGGCGACCGCGGCAGATTCGCCGACATCGCCGCGGAAAAGATTGTCTCCGATCTGGGGCCGCGTACGTGGTTTGTGACGGACGGCACGCTCGACGACCATTTGCGCTACGCGGCAGCGAAGAAGGGCAGACCGCTCCATCTGGTCTGCCTGCAGCGCGATTTCGACGCGAATTATCTCGCCCGCCTCGGTGAAACGGTGAAAGCGACCAACCTGCTGGGCGAAAGGACGGACGATCTCGTCCTCTCGCTGAAACTGGGCATCTGGCCGTTTGTGCAGGACTGGTTCGCCGCGGACACCAACATTGCGCAGCGCGCCGCCGTTTTCGGCACGCCCGACCTGTGGCTTTATGCGGACAGGCGGGGAAAAACAGAAAGCAGAAAGGCAGGTCTATCGACTATATGACCAGGGAAAAAATCATCCTGCTTATTATTTTGGCAGTGACTTTGGGCGGAATTGCCGCCGGACTCCTGCTGTACAACCAGCCCGGATTCACCGGAAACCGTGTGGCGAATCCGGATTCCTACACGCTGGAGATCCAGCGAATGCACGGGACTGACCGGCATACCATGGAACTGAACGCAGGCGATGTGCTGCAAATTCACTTTGAGACGGAAAAAGGCTCGCTGCACCTGGAGATTACTGCGCCGGACGGAACGGTGCTTTACACCGGAAACGGCGGGGAAACTCGGGATTTCACCGTGAATATCCCGCAAGACGGCACATATTCCGTGACTGTGGAGGCGAAACACGCAAAGGAAATCCTGCGGATTCAAAAGACCTGCAAAGTGAAAGAGGACATTTCAATGAAAAATATTGTTTTGAACGGCAATCCGCAAAGGAGAGAGCACCACATCACGCCGCTCCTTCTCATACTGCTGTTTATCTGCATTCTCGCAGGCTGCGCCAGAGGAAAGAAGGCACCAGCCAGTATGAACATCGACACCAAAGACGGCAAAACCATCCGAACCGGGACGGAAGTATACACCTATCAGGTGGAGGCTGGGCAAACCGGCATTCTCTCCGTTCGTGTCGCCAGAGAATCCGGACGATTGGATCTGGACATCTATCCCACGGGCAGTGCGGACAAGCCGGAGTATACCGGCAGGGATATGGACAATACATCCTTTGACGTGACCCTGAAAAACGCCGGAGAATACACGGTTCGCTTTACGGCGGATCAGTTCGTCGGCGAATACGGAATCGAATGGAAAACGGTGAAAGGAATCGGAGCACAATGAAAAATAAGCTAATGGAAGTTACCTATGAACACAAGCCCCCAATGACACTCATTGGCTTTTCCACCACCATTTGTTCGAACGAGGGCTATACCAAGTGCCCGGAATTTTGGGATAAGGAATATTCCCAAAAATATGCCCGCCTTTTTCAGACCATGCAGCCGGAAACGGCTGTTGAGCGGGCAATTCTTGAAAATCACATCGGAATGTTCGCCATCTGTGATGACAGGGATGGCTTTTTTGACTATTGGATTGCCGGACTGTATCAGGGCGGCGAGGTGCCGGAGGGCTTGAAGCTCTATACCTTCCCGGAAAGCGACTGGGCAGTATTTTCTGCAAAGGGCGCGTTGCCTGATTCCCTGCAAAGCTTGAACACCTATGTCTGGAATGACTGGTATCCGAGCAAGGGCAAGCAATATATGGGAAGCGATACCGCCATGCTGGAGGTCTACTCCCCTGGCGATATGCAAAGCCCGGATTATGAATGCGGCATCTGGGTGCCGGTTACGAAAAAACAGGAGAAAACCTTATGAACTGCACAATCAGGCAGTGGCAGCTTACCGATGCAAAGGATTTAGCTTCTGCGCTGTCAAACCAAAACATACTGAAAAATCTTCGTGACGGATTGCCATATCCGTATACGGAACAGGATGCCGAAGATTATATCAACGCCATGCTCGCCGCCGACCCGCAGGACACTTTTGCCTATGCTGTTTGCGTGGATGACCGTGCGGTTGGCAGTGTCGGCGCATTCCGGCAGGGCAATATCCACCGCTGCACGGCAGAACTTGGCTACTACCTCGCAGAAGCATACTGGGGACGGGGCATTATGACCGATGCCGTCCGGCAGCTGTGCCAAAAGCTGTTTGCCGAGACCGACCTTCTGCGCATCTATGCAGAGCCGTTTGCCTGTAACATCGGCTCCCGCCGGGTGCTGGAAAAGGCGGGCTTTCAGCTTGAGGGGATTCTCCGCAGCAACGCCGTGAAAAACGGTCAGATATTGGACATGGCAATGTATGCGTTGGTGAAGAAGTAAGCGCACATGAGGAAAGAAAGAATATGCAGACGTTGATTACATACGGAAGCCAATACGGTTCGACAAAACAGTATGCGGAATCCTTTGCGGCACTGGCCGGATTTCCTGTTTTACCGTACAGCGAGGTACAGACTGCTGCGGCCTGTGACTGTGTAATCCACTTCGGTGCCCTTTATGCCGGTGGGGTTCTTGGCCTAAAGCATATCGTTTCGCTTCTTCCCGAAAGAGCAAGGCTCGTTATCGTAACGGTCGGGCTTGCGGATGTACAGGACGCCGAAAACATCAAGAATATCAAACGCTCGATCCGGTCGCAGGTGTCAGAAGATGTTTTGAAACGCACTGATATTTTTCATCTGCGCGGAGCAATCGACTACAACAGACTGAATTTCAAGCATCGGACAATGATGGCGTTGCTCTATGCAAAAGCCAGAAGATTACCCGAGGAAAAGAAAAACGCAGAAACACGGGCAATGATCGAAACCTATGGAAAGCAGGTCAGCTTTGTGGATGATGCAACACTGCATAAACTGCAATATAGAGTGGAGCAGGTTATGACGGAACACCAAACGGAGGTATCGAAGAATGACCAAAAACACGCTTGATCAAAAAGAAAGAAAACAGTTATCAGCAGACTTATGGATTATCGGAATCGCAGCCTTCCTTGCGCTTGGCGGCGTTATGATCGCTATGCAAAACGGTATGAACGATTTCGCAAAGGACACGAATTATCCCATTGTGCTTCGGGTGCTTATCATCGGATTGTGCTGCCAATTTGCCATATCAGGACTTGGAATATCCATTGTCTGTTTGATCCGAAAGCAATCATTCAGAAGCTTCGGCCTCTGCACGAAGAATCTCATTCCGGCGCTGCCTCTGAGTCTGCTTTGCTGTGTGCCGGAATTTCTGTACAATCTTGCGCACGGTCTGGTTCACGGTTGGTGTCCCTTTCGGGGAGTAGGCACAACCGCCGAAGCGCTTACAAGCGCTTTTCCGTCCAATGTGCTCGCTCTTTCATTGACTGCGGTATTTTGGGGCTTTTTTGAGGGATTCAATTATGCGGTCATACAGGACAAGATCAGCCGATTATTTCCGAGCAAGTATCGGTTTTGGGATTGGGGCGCGTTTTTTTGTGCTGTGATGTGCATCCTGATTCATGGCGCGGTTGGCCTGACACCGGATGCTCTGCTGCAAATGGCGACCGTCTTTATTCTAATCTATGGAATGCTGATCGTTCGCAAAGAAACGGGAAATGCATGGGGATGCGTTCTGATCTTCTTTGTTTGCTGGAACGCCATATGATAAGGGGGTGTCTATGAAGAGATTACTACTTGTAAATACGTTGCCGGAGGGAAACCCGGCGGCGCAGACTGTCATTAAAGAATTGCAAATGCAGGAGGCAGATGCCGAAATTGAAATTGTGCAGGCTTACAAGAGAAATTTTCACCCTTGTATCGGGTGCAATGCCTGCTGGCTGAAAACGCCGGGACGGTGCGCCATTCCCGATGGCTATGAGGACCTGCTGAGGGCTTATCTTGCAGCGGATGCCGTTCTGTTTCTCTGCGGAACGGCACTGAACTTTGTAGACCATCGGATGAAGAATCTCATTGACCGCCTGCTCCCGCTGGTTACTATGAATATTCATTTTGTAGAGGGAGAGTGCCGCCATATTCCCCGCTATGACAAGTGCTATCGCTTTGGCCTGCTGTACGGCGGTCAGGCAGATCGTGCCTATCTGAATCACTGGATGGAACGAGTCATGCTGAATTTTGCGGGAAAGAGCATCGGCGCCTATCCGATCACGGAGGTTCAGGAGGTGATTTCATGCATTTGGTAACGATCAGCGGTGCGGTGCGTCCGCAGCCCAAAAGCAATACGACCAAGATCGTTGAAGCATTCCTGCACGGTTTTGAAGAGGGCGGAAATTCTGCCGAGGTTTTCTACATTTCCGACCGCAGGCAATGGCAAAGTGCGGCAGAAGCTTTTTACGGGAACAAACAGATATTGATTGCCCTGCCGCTTTATGTGGAGAACATACCGGGGATCCTTTTGGAATTTCTTTCGGGGCTGACGCCGAAAACCGAGGACGGAACCAAGCTGGCATTTTTGGTCCAGGGAGGGTTTCCCGAGGCGTGTCAAAGCCGGTGCTGTAAAGCCTACCTGGAAACATTGCCCGGGCAGCTCGGCTGCGAATACGCCGGAACGCTGATCAAGGGTGATATGTTCGGGCTGGGAATGGTGAACGATAAAACGCGGGAAAAGATGCTTGCTCCGTTTACAGAAATGGGTCGACATTTTGCAAGCACCGGCTGCTTTGAAAAATCCGTTGTGAATGACTTCGCTGCACCGGAATACATGCCGGAAAAGCAGATTCGTTTCTATAACCGCTTTATGCATCACATCTCCCGGTTTTTCATGGGACGTATTGCGAAAAAGCTGGGCTGCACCGAAAAGCTGGACGCACAGCCACTTGTGGAAAGCTCAAGGAGGAACGAAGTAAAAGATACTTGATCCAATATAATTTCAGAAAAGTGGTATCGAAGAACGGCCAAAAACATGCTTGCTCAAAAAAGAAAACGACTATTACTTATGGAATATGTGCTTAAAACACCTGCGCTTATAAAGCGCTGCCGTGGTTTTGCTGCGCTGAATTACCCTTCGAAATAACGACACGAGTGCCGGACGCATAGACGCAGGGCCGATAATCCGTGAGCCATCAGGCAGCACGGGTTATCGGCCCTCTTTTTTGTTTTTCTCCAGCGCATCATTTCAGCTTGTCCGCGCTCATGCACAGGTCTATGTACTTCTGCGACTCGGCGTCACTCTTACCAGCAAAGAAATCTGCCACGCACTTGGCGACGGTTTGCGGCGCTCTGTCGTGGAACACGATTCCGTCGAGGCTGATGTCCATCTCTTCCGAAATCAGTGCAACCGTTTCAAAACGCGGATTGCTCTTGCACTTTTCAATCTCAATGACGGTTCGAGTACACATATTGAGCCGTTCTGCTAACTCACGCTGTGTTATCTTTTTCTGCTCCCGCTTTTCGCGGAGCCTCTGGGCAAACAGGTCAAGAAAGTTCATTGAAAATCACCTCTACTATATTGTAGAGTGAGCTTCGCTTCACTTAAATCTACATGTAGCTCATATCGAATGAGCTATAAATCATATTCCAAGAACTGGAGATTATTTTATGAAAACACGGATGAACAGGAGATGGCGCTAAGGCCGCTCGCGGCCATGTAAAAAAGTATAAGCACCGAGTAGCCGCCCACTTAAAAAAGCGCGCGGCGATCCCGCAGACGAGCTGCACTCGCAGAAGTGAGTTGCAGCTCTCTTTTTATACAGTATGGTTCATCTGTGATTTAGCCCCTCCGGGGGCAGCAGTATTCTCTTGCGTTTTCGTGCGCAATCAAGGCGCTCGTGCGGGCAATGATGTCCGTTCGAGCGCCTTTTTTCGTTTTTCTGTCGGCTGTCGTTCTCCGCCGGTGTTGTCTCGGCTCACCAACCATCCAACACCGAAACGGAGGAACAAAATGTTTAATAGAAAAAGCAGCTATGCGCTGAATAAGAAAGACCCCGATGCCATCGTTTATATGGACGCCAATGAAGTCATCATCTGCCTGACCCGCGAGGACTTTGCCAGCGAGGAAGAATTCCTGAAATGGAAAGCCCTGTCGGACGAGGACTATCACGTCTCCGAAAAGGAAGCTCATGTCTATGCCAATCACACGCTTGCGCTGGATGAGCTATCCGAGGAAGCGGCCTCCATTCCTGCCGTGGAAGTCTGCATGGAGCAGGCGCATGACCGGGCAGAGGCAATCCACCGCAGCGTCAGAAAGGTCACGCAGATTCGGAAGCACCTGACGGATACGCAGTTCCGCAGGGTGTGGATGTATTTCGTGGACGGGATGACGGTTGATGAGATTGGCGCAGCCGAGGGTGTCAGCCATCAGAATATTTCCAAGAGTATCGGCGCGGCGATGAAGAAAATGAAAAAACTTTTCCCTGATTGCTGAAAACAGGGTGCAAAAGTGGCCCAAAATCGGCGATAGGTGAAGGGACATTCTCCACGAGGCCTTTCATCGAACGTTGAAAACTGAATAGACCATGATGCAGGCACAAAACCCGCGTGATAGCGACATGAGGTGCGCCGCCACGACGATGGCTTCAAGGAGGTGATTCCGGACAAGCCATCCGAGCGATCTACGCAGCCTTAGACCCGATTCGGCAAATCGGGCGCGATGACAGCGCGGCGGATAATGAAACTTGCTCACGCCCTCCCACAGACTTGAGGGGGAACCCTGCGGTATGCGCCAGCCCTTTGGGGCAGCGGTATCGTGAAGTTATGACAGCCCTGCCAAGGGCGGCCTGCATCATGCCCACTATCCGGGGCGCGTGGCAAATAGGATGGATATTCTCAAATAGACAAGCAGAGCGGCTGCGCCGGTATTCGCCATTATGTTATGTGGCTCCAATTCTGCCCGCGCAGCCGCCTCCCAAAGTCAGATACCATGCGCTGACGGGCTTTTCCGTCAGCGTATTCATGTGACCTTGAGGAAACCCACCAAACCGAGAAAGGAGATCGCCATGATGCAGCCGACGCCAAACGAATCCCGAATCCACACGGATGAGCTGGTGGACATCCGGGAAGTATCCGTAGACAAAAATCTTCCCAAGGAAGAACGCATTGCCGCCTTTATCCGCCAGATCAAAAATCCTTACCGCTTCCGCTGCGGCGAGTTCGTGGTAAACGCCTGCTTTGCCGGGAACGGCGTTACATTGGAGGAATGTCTGCAAGGCATTTTGCGCTGAGCGACATCCTCGCTTTTTTCCGCAGAGAGTGCTATGATCGGTGTGGAAAAGGATGAAAACCAAATAGCCAGATAACCACTCTTTTCATGCGGGAGCAATCCGGGAGAAAGGAGTGCTTTTTCATGCCTAAATACAAAGCCGCCGCTTATATCCGCCTGTCCTATACCGACGATCATTCCAGCGAGAGCGACAGCGTTTCCAATCAGCGCAAGCTCATTGAAAACTTTGTAGAGCGCAACCCGGATATTGAGGTTATTTCCGAAAAGATCGACGATGGATACAGCGGCATCATCTTTGACCGTCCTGCGTTCAAGGAAATGATGCAGGATGTCACCGATGGCAACATCAACTGCGTCATCGTAAAAGACCTCTCCCGGCTGGGGCGTGAGTACATTGAAACTGGCCGGTATCTGCGCCGGGTATTCCCGGCCTACGGGGTGCGCTTCATCGCCATCACCGACAGCATCGACACCGCCCACGACAGCGGCGATGATCTGACCGTATCGGTCAAGAACATTATGAACGAAGCCTACTGCCGGGATATTTCCATCAAAACCCGTTCCTCTTTGGATGTGAAGCGGCGCAACGGCGATTTCGTCGGCGCGTTCCCCGTGTACGGCTACATGAAAGCCGAGGATAATAAAAACCTACTTGTCCCTGACCCCTACGCCGCCCGCGTTGTCTGCGACATCTTCCGTATGCGGCTGGAGGGTGCAAGCGCTTCCAAGATCGCATCGGAGCTGAACCGGCTGGGTATTCTCTCTCCGCTGGCTTACAAGAAGAACAACGGCCTGCCATACGCGAAAAAGGGCTATGCGGACAAGGCTGACTGTAAGTGGTCGGCCACCACCATCATCCGCATCTTGCAGGATGAAACCTATACCGGAACGCTGGTGCAGG
>CALDMA010000318.1 GCA_937915075.1 uncultured Oscillospiraceae bacterium | reverse complement strand
GCCGCGTCACGCCCGTGCTCGCCGTGCGCGATGGCAGCATCACGCCCGCGCTTTTGAAGCGCAAGTTCGGCACCGACGCCCGTGCGGTCTATCCCACCGTTTCCACGCGCCTCGCGCTCTCGGAGAAGGACGGCGAGCACCCCTACGCGCTGCTCTACCGCGAGGGACTGATGCCCTACGCTGAGATCGCCGTCGGCAGCAAGCGTCTGGTCCACGCCGTGCGCATGGCCGCCGTGCTCTCACTCGGGAGCAGCGCCGTGTCCGCGCTGCTGGCGTTTTACCTCACCTTTGTCGGCGCGTACAGCGCGCTCACTCCGGTCTCGATGCTGCTCTATCTGCTCCTCTGGGCGCTCGCGGCGCTCATCGAGGGCTTCTGGGCGGACCGTTATTGAGCATTTTTAGCAAAAATAGCTATCAAACTTCTAAAATTACAATAGTTGTATTGACGGAAAGAATATTATATAATTGAGCTGTTGAAGTGACTTCCCGCAAGGGAATTACGATCTGGAAGGAGATATGAACCCCTATGAGTGCAAAAGACATTCGCAACATCGTGCTGCTCGGCCACGGCGGAAGCGGCAAGACCACCCTCGCTGAGAGTATGCTGTTTATGACCGGCGGCACCGACCGCTTCGGCAAGGTCACCGACGGCAACACCACCTGCGACTACGACGCAGAGGAGATCAAGAGAAGCATCTCCATCTCCCTCGCCGTCGCCCCCGTGAAGTACAAGAATGTGAAGATCAACGTGCTCGACACCCCGGGCAACTTTGACTTCGCCGGCGAGGTCCTCTCCGGCATCCGCGCGGCCGAGTGCGCCGTGCTGGTCTGCGGCGCGAAGGACGGCCTGAGCGTCGGCGCGGAGCGCGCCTGGAAGATGCTCGGCAATAAGCCCCGCATGATCTTCATCAACCGCACCGACGAGGAGAACAGCGACTACAACGCCTGCTTCGACGCCCTCAAGGGCAAGTTCGGCACCGCTGTCGCGCCCATCGTCGCCCCCATCATCGACGGCAGCAAGAAGGTCACCGGCATCGTCGACCTGCTGCACAACAAGGCTTATGAGGTCAAGGGCGGCAAGGCGGCCGAGTGCGCCATTCCCGCCGACATCGCCGACGAGGTCGAGGCTCTGCGCGCCGAGCTGATGGAAGCCGCCGCCGGTGCCGACGAGGAGCTGATGGAAAAGTTCTTTGAGACCATGGAGCTCTCCGCCGAGGAGATCGCCAAGGGCCTCAAGCTCGGCGTGCGCGACGGCAGCGTCGCTCCCGTGCTCTGCGGCAGCGCCATCTCCGGCCTCGGCGTCGATATGCTGATGCAGACCGTGCTCGATCTCGTTCCCGTCGCCACCGATATGCCCGCCGAGGCCGCGCAGGACGACGACGGCAACGCCGTTGAGGTCGCTCACGATGAAAGCGGCGCCACCGCCGCCATCGTCTTCAAGACCGTTTCCGACCAGTACGGCAAGTTCTCCCTCGTTAAGGTCGTCCGCGGCAAGATCACCGGCGATATGTCCCTCTACGACACCACCACCGGCAACACCGAAAAGCTCGGCCGTCTCTACACCCTCAAGGGCAAGAAGAACGAGGAGGTCAAGGAGATCTGCTGCGGCGACATCGGCGCCATCGCCAAGATGGACCGCGTCAAGACCGGCGACACCCTCTGCGACCCGAAGAGCATCGTCAAGCTGGCGGGTATGCCCTACGCCGAGCCCTGCTACTCCCGCGCCATCGCGCCCAAGACCCGCGGTCAGGAGGAAAAGCTCGGCACCGGCCTCAACCGTCTGAACGAGGAAGACCCGACCTTTACCGTCGTCAACAACGCCGAGACCCATCAGATGGTCGTCTCCGGCGCGGGCGACATTCAGATCGACGTGCTCGTGAGCAAGCTCAAGACCCGCTTCGGCGTGGACGCTGAGCTCGACACTCCGCGCGTGCCCTACCGTGAAAAGATCCGCAAGACCGTGCAGAAGCAGGGCCGTCATAAGAAGCAGACCGGCGGCAGCGGCCAGTTCGGCGACGTCTGGGTCCGCTTCGAGCCCAACGAGGAGAGCGAAGAGATGGTCTTCGCCGAGGAAGTGTTCGGCGGCAGCGTGCCCAAGAACTTCTTCCCCGCCGTTGAAAAGGGCCTGCGCGAAGCCGTGCTCCACGGTCCGCTCGCCGGCTATCCGGTCGTCAACCTCAAATGCGTGCTCTACGATGGCTCCTACCACCCGGTCGACTCCTCCGAAATCGCGTTCAAGACCGCCGCGAACCTTGCCTACAAGGCCGCGATGCCCGAGGCGTCCCCCGTTCTGCTCGAGCCCGTCTGCGAGCTGAAGGTCACCGTGCCCGATCAGTACATGGGCGATATCCTCGGCGACCTCAACAAGCGCCGCGGCCGCGTCATGGGCATGACTCCGACCGGCGACGGTGAGCAGATCATCGAGGCCGAGTGCCCCGAGGCCGAGCTCATGAGCTACGCCATCGACCTGCGCTCCATGACCCAGTCCCGCGGCTCCTTCACCATGCACTTCGTGCGCTACGAGCAGTGCTCTGCCGACGCGCAGGAGAAGGCCGTCGCCGCGGCCAAGGCCATGCAGGAAGCGGAATAACCTCTACTTAAACAAAGAAAAGCTGTCCGACGGACAGCTTTTCTTTTTCGACAGACTGAGGGGTCTATTCTTACGGTAAGAATAGACCCCTTTGAAAATCGGTCAATAGATCTTATCCAGATACTCCACCACGTCGGCCACCGCGCCGTCGCTGCAATGCGAGACGATGCGCGCGCCGGATTCGTGTACGGCGGGAATGGCGTTCGCGGGCGCGAAGGGCACGGCGGAGACCTCCAGCATCGGGATATCGTTTTTGTGGTCGCCGATGCAGTAGATGTCCTTGCGCGCCACGCCGAGGAGCGACGCGAGCCGCAGGATCATGCCGCCCTTGGTCGCGCCGGCGGCGGTCAGCTCGAGCAGGTGTTCGTTGGAGTAGATGAGCTCGTACTCGCGGCCCCAGGGGCGCGAGAGGATAAAGGTCCGCACGGCATCGAGCACCGGAAAATCCTCTTCAAAAAGGATCTTGATGATGGGTAGATCAATGTCGGCGAAGCGCTCCACCACCTGCACGGGCGAGCGGGTCAGATGCTCGTGATTGCGGACGTAGCGGTTGGGGTTCATCGCGTGGATGCGGCGGTCGTCGTGATAGACCTCAAAGGCGAGCGTCGGGAATCGCGCAAGCACCTCGGTCATGTGGTCGTAGACGGCCTCGCCGAGGAAGGCGGTGTAAAGGTATTCGTTCGTGCGGAAATCGTAGATCGCCGCGCCGTTGGCGATGACGCACGGCGCGCTCATCGGCACGTCCTTGGCGTAGTCCGTGAACGCGGGCAGCGCGCGGCCGGTGGAGATGGCGAACAGGCCGCCGTTTTGGATGAAGTAGTCCAGCGCCTCGCGGTTGCGCGGACACATGGGCGGAATGTCGGTGCCGTTGTCGAGCGCGGACTGGGTGTAGACGAGCGTGTTGTCAAAGTCGCTGGCGAGCAGCACATGGTCGAATTTCTGCATGGGGAAGCCCTTCCTTGCCGGTTTCTTTTTCGCTCCCCAGTATACCACGGCTGCGGGAAAAAGCAACGCCTTTCGCGCAGCACACGATTTGCCTGCCCATAGAGGAAAAGCGGCTTGCATCGCTGCAAGCCGCTTTTCTTATGGCTCATAGTTCAACAGGTCGGCGCTGCCATCGTCCCGTATGGAAAACTCCAGAGCGCTCTGCGCGCGGCGGAAGACGGGACCGTCTCCCCAGCCGCTGTAATCCTTCGCGGTCCGGACGGGGTACTGGAGGCGGCTCTCCTGATGCGTGTAGTTGCTCCGCGAGATGAGGTAGGTCGCCTCACCGTCCGCCTCCTCGGCGCTGTAGGCGACATAGCCGCGCCGGTTTTTCCCGCGCGAGGGCAGGGAGAATTCGGCGGAAATATCCTCCAGGTGATAGGTCCATCCGAGCCAGTTGGTCACCGTGTAACGCTCGACGGTAAGGGAGGCGCAGGACGCGGCGTAGGTATTCCCCTCCGCGTCGTCGTAGAGCACGCGGCCTGTCGGCACACCGCCGCCGGGACGCCAGCTGTCGTTCTCATAGTAGGCGGGCCAGAGGCGGACGAGCTCCGTGCCGCGGAATTTCACCTCCTCTGTCCAGCGGAAGTGGTGGAGGACGCGCCAGCGCTCCGCTTCGCCGGGCAGCCGCACGGCGACGTCGGTGAAGTGCAGCTCCCTGACATCGTAGACGGTCGAGATGTGCGTTGAGCTGCCGAACTCCTCGCGCACCTCGCGGCCATCGTTCATCGGCTTATCCGCCTCGTGCGCCACGACGAGCGTCGCGCCGCGGCAGGCAAGCAGATCGTCCTCGCTGAGGTCGTTCAGCGCGTCCTCGGGATAGCCGAGGGCAAGCAGCTGCGCGCGAATTTCAACAGCCTCAGCGCTGAGACTGCCGCTCTCCGGCTGCCAGTCCATGCGGTAGCTGCCGAAGAAGAGATAGCCGCAGGCGATGCCGACGGCGAGCAGCGCCGCGATGACCTTGACCAGCGCTTCATCCGAAAGGCGCACCGGCGCGGGCGTGAGCGCGTAGCCGCTCTCCTCCATCGCGCGGGAGAGACGGAAAAGGCTGCGCAGAATGAGAATATAGCAGCCGAGCATCGCAAGGCTGAGCAGCAGACCGCTGTACCGGACATAGGCCAGCGCGAGGACCGCCGCATACCAGAGGAGCAGCGCCGCGGCGGAGCCGGCGCGGACCTCCGTTCCCGCCCTTTGCTGCACGGCGCGCAGCGCGCGCCAGAAGCAGAAGAAGAGCAGAAGCTGTGCCGCGACCGTGCCGTAGGTCAGCGCCGTTCCTACGGAGGAGGCGTATACGGCACCGGAATAGATCGTCGCGTTGAGAACGATGCAGGGCAGGAACAGCGCTGCGCGCAGCACAGCGAGCAGCCGGCACGCGCGGAACCAGCGGTTCTCCCGCCGCAGCGGACGGAAGCCGAGCAGCTGCAGGATCACGCCGATGGTCGGCAGCAGATAGTTCAGGCAGAAAAAGTTGAGCGTGATGGCGCACAGAGCGCTGCCGACGAGAATGCGGCCGATCGCACGGCGCCACGGCGTGACGTCCCGTGCGACGTCGTCGGGCGGAAGCTCAGGCGCGGAGGACTCGAGCAGAGCGTCAAATTCGCGGTCGTTCATGCGTCGTCACCTCCCAGCGCCTTGCGCAATGCCTTTTTGATGCGGTAGAGCCGCCCCTCCACAGCGCGCTCCGTTGTTCCCAGCTCCGCGGCGATCTGCGCGGTGGACTGGCGGTAGTAATATTTGCGGTAAAAGAGCAGCCGGTCCCGCTGCGGCAGCGCGGTCGGCGCACGCTCAAGCGCCTGCCGGCGCTCCTGCTGTAAAAGCCGCTCCTCGGGCGTCGGCTCGGCGGAGGGCAGGTCGCCCGAAAGCTCCTCACCGCCGCCGGACCTTTTCCGCGCGCGATTGAGCGCGGTGTTGCGCGTGAGCGCCGTGAGCCACGCCGTCCACGAGCCGCGCGCGGGATCGTAGGTCCCGAATTTCTCCCACACGCGCAGCGCGGCGTCGGAAAGACACTCCTCGCGGTCCTGCGCGTCCGGCACGATGGGCGCGATGATGTAGCGCATCAGCGGCGCGTAATGCCGCAGCAGCACCTCCGCGCCGCGCTCGTCTCCGGCGCGGAGAAGCGCCAGGACCTCCTGCTCGTGCATCTGCCCACCTCCCTGTGAAAGCCGTTTGCTCTATCATACACGCTCCGCGCGAAAAACCCACAAAAAATGGGAGCCGCGGTGAAAAGCGGCTCCCGTTTCTTGACTTATTCCGCGCCCGTCGCCGCGTTCGGCGTTCCGCCGCCGCTTCCGCCGCGGCCGCCCCGGCGTCCGCGTCCCCCGCGGTGATGCCGACGGCGCGCGCTCTTTTCGCCCTCGCCGCCCTCGACGGGCTTCTTTTCGGCAGAGGGGGCGGGAGACTTCTTCTCACCCTCCCGGCGCTCGGCCGGCCTGCGGCGTTCGCCGCCCTTGTCGGCGGGCTTTTCCGCGCTCCTTTCGGAACGCTTTTCCTTGCTGCCGCCCTCGGCGGTCTCCGGCTTTGCCTCGGCGCGGCCCTCTCCGCCGCGTCCGCGTCCGCCCCGGCGTCCGCGTCCCCCGCGGCGACGGCGCTCGCGCTTTTCTCCGCTTTCCTCGGCGGAAGGCGTTTCCGGCACAGCGGGAGCATCGGGCTCGGAGAGCTCCAGCGCGCGGAACACGGGCGAGGGAACGGCATCCAGCTCGCTCTCCGCGTCCTGCTTTACAAAGCGGGCGGGCCGCTCGGCGGGGATCTCGATGCCCTCGCGCGAGCCCTTGCCGTTGCGCAGCACGCGGATCTCGCAGCCGTGATAGCTCTTCTGGCCCTCGGACGAGTCGTCCAGCCGGACGCTGACCGTCTCACGCACAAGGTTCACGGCGCTGACGTTGCCTGGACCGTCGGGCGTGAGAACGAAGGAATCGTTTTTCGGCATCCGCTTCACGGCGTCCTCGTAGGCCGCCTGCTCATACTTCAGGCAGCACATGAGGCGGCCGCACGCGCCGGAAATTTTCGTGGGGTTCAGGCTGAGATTCTGCGTCTTGGCCATCTTGATGGACACCGGCACAAAATCGTCCAGAAACTGCGCGCAGCAGAACGGACGGCCGCAGATGCCGAGGCCGCCGAGCATCTTGGCCTCGTCGCGCACGCCGATCTGACGCAGCTCGATGCGCGCGCGGAACACGCCCGCGAGGTCGCGCACGAGCTCACGGAAGTCCACGCGGCCCTCGGAGGTGAAGAAGAACACGATCTTGCTGCCGTCGAAGCTGCACTCCACGCGCACGAGCTTCATGTCCAGCCCGCGCTCGGCGATCTTTTTCTGGCAGATGCCGAAGGCCTCCTTCTCGCGCTGGCGGTTGTACTCCATGGTGCGGCGGTCGTTCTCCGTCGCGATGCGCACGAGAGCGCGCAGAGGACGGACGACCGCGCCGTCGTCCACCTCATGATTTCCGGTCAGGCACTGGGCGTATTCGGTGCCCTGCGCCGTCTCGACGATGACGAACTGACCCGCCTCCACGGCGATGCCGTGCGGGTCGAAATAATACTCCTTGCAGCCGCCGCGAAAGCGGACGCCAATCACTTCAGTCAAAGGATCTCCTCCAATTCAACGGCGAGGCCGCCGAGCAGCGGGCCGACGCCGACATTATATTCACAGTGGTTTCGATAGGTCTCCAGCAGCTCTATTGTGCCGAGGATCTGTGCTTTTGTCAAGCGGGAGCCGAGCACGGCGCGCAGCGCCTGCTCGTCGCGCGGCTCG
Organism: uncultured Oscillospiraceae bacterium; assembly: GCA_937915075.1. Lineage (GTDB taxonomy): Bacteria > Bacillota > Clostridia > Oscillospirales > Oscillospiraceae > Hominicoprocola. The sequence continues at coordinate 973 of CALDMA010000318.1, read as the reverse complement.
GCGGGAGGCGCGCCGCAGAGCGTGCAGAGCGCATCGACGAGGATCACGCGCGCGCCCTCAAAGAGCGCGGCAAGCTCCTCACGGGTCGCCTTGGCCGTTTCCAGCTTCAGCAGAAAGGCGGAGCGCGCGGCGGCGCGGCCCTCGGCGAGCAGACGGAGCAGCTCGCGCGTGCGCTCGTCATCCTCGCCGACAGCTCCCGCCGGCGGGAGCTTGACCTCCACGCAGCGCGAGCGGATGGTGGGCAGCAGCACGCTCGCGTTCTCCGCGCAGAAAAGGAAGGCGGCGTAGGGTGGCCCCTCCTCCACGGTCTTGAGCAGCACGTTCTGGTCCTTCTCGTTCAGCCGTGTGCAGTCGGGGAAGATGTAGACCTTGCACGCGCCCTCGTTCGGGCGGATGAAGGCGTCCGTCCGCACGCCGCGAATGACGTCCACGCTCAGCTCGGCGTGCTCGTCGTCGCGCACGGTGAGGACGTCGGGGTGAATGTCCGCGAGCACCTTGCGGCAGTGCGCGCAGACCAGACAGGGCCTGTCCGTGCCGGTACACTCCAGCGCGGCGGCGGCGTAATGCGCCGCGGCGTTCCGGTCGCCCGCTCCCGAGAGGATGAGCGCGTGGCTGAGCGCGCCGCGGCTCGCGGCGGCGCGGAGACGCGCGGCGGTATTCGTTTTTGCAAAGGCCGACAGCTCCATGCGCTCCTCCGGACAATATAACTACAACATACAGTATAACGCAAAAAAACGCGGAGTGCAAGAAAAGTTACGGGGAAATGCACGGCTCAAAGAGAAAATCTATAAAACATTTTGAATTTTTTCGGCGGAATTTCTTGCAAGTTCGGAAAAACCTGTCTATAATATAAAGGCTTATGAACGATTGGGATCAAAAACCATAGATACTTTGTAAATTGGAGGAACATTATGAGCAAAAAGTATTGTTACCTGTTTACCGAGGGCAACGCCAATATGCGCGAGCTGCTCGG
>CALDMA010000317.1 GCA_937915075.1 uncultured Oscillospiraceae bacterium | reverse complement strand
CCATACACTGCGGAGGTCGCCTTTTCCGGCGGCTCCGGCAGATCCCACGTAGAATCCCCTGTGACCATTACCGTTGCAGACGGAAAGGCAACTGCGACGCTCATCTGGAGCAGCAGCAAATACGACTACATGGTCGTAGACGGCGTGCGGTATGACGTGCTTACGACGGAACCCGGCTCGACGTTTGAAATTCCCGTGGAAGTCTTTGACAAGGATATCACCGTCATCGGCGATACCACTGCCATGAGTACGCCCCATGAGATTGAATACACGCTGAACTTCTCGTCAGGGAGCCTGACGCCCGCCGAATGAAAAGGTTCTGTTTGATGCTGCTGGCTGCGCTGCTTCTCCTTTGCGGCTGCGCGCAGCCGCAAAGGCAGGACGCCCGGCCGGAGTCATCGGATGTCCGGATCCCGGCTGTTTCCTGGCAGGAGCTAAAATTTGACCGGACACTTCCGCTTTCCTATGCCACGCAGTTTTCCGTCAGCTACGCAGCAGAGGACTATGCCCGCATCACCATCGGCGAGGATCAGGATTTTCTGCTGGTGGCGGAAGGCGCTGTGGTGCCGGAGGACGTGCCGGAGGGCATAGCTGTACTGCATCTGCCGCTTTCCCATATCTACCTGGTCGCCTCCGCGGCGATGGACTACTTTGACCATCTGGATGCCGTTGACCAGATCGCCCTGAGCGGGCTGAAGGCGGACAGCTGGTACATCGAAAGCGCCAAAGCCGCAATGGAAGACGGTCGTATGCGCTATGCAGGAAAGTATTCCGCGCCGGACTATGAGGCCATTCTGGAAAGCGGCTGCGATCTGGCCATTGAAAATACGATGATCTACCACACGCCGGCGGTCATCGAACAGCTGCAGGCGGCCGGTATTCCCGTCCTGGTCGAGCGGTCGAGTTACGAATCCGATCCTCTCGGCCGGATCGAGTGGATCAAGCTCTACGGTGCGCTCGTCGGTAAGGAAGAAGAAGCCTGCTCGCAGTATGACGCACTGCTCGAAAAGCTCCGTCCGATCCTCAATCAGGAACCGACCGATCAGAGCGTCGCGTTTTTCTACATCAATTCCTCCGGCGCGGTCAATGTCCGTAAATCGGGCGATTATATTGCGAAAGCCATTGCGATGGCCGGCGGACGGTATGTTTCCTTCGATGAAAGCGGTGAGGAAAACGCACTGTCCACCATGACCATTCAGATGGAGTCGTTCTATGCCGCCGCCGCAGATGCAGATATCATGATCTACAACAGTACCATCGACGGCGAGATCGGAACGATCGACGAGCTCCTGACCAAAAGTCCGCTTCTTGCTGGCTGCAAGGCCGTGCAGAACGGAAATGTCTGGTGCATCACAAAAAATTTTTATCAGGAATCTCTCGCGCTCGGCGATCTGATCGTCGACTTGCATGCGATCTTGCAGGACAAGGGGGACGAGTCGCTGCATTTCCTGCGAAAGCTATCATAAAGGAGGAGCAGTATGGAACACACCCGCAGACTTCGCACGTGGGGCGGCTTCCTGCTGCTCCTGCTGCTTGCGCTTGCTTTTCTGATCTGGAACATTCTTGCAGGCAGCGTGAAGCTCTCCGTTCCTGAAATATGGGAGATTTTATGCGGCGGCAGCGACGGAACGCAGAGCTGGATCCTGCTTCGGATCCGGCTGCCGCGCGTTTTCTCCGCGCTTATTTTAGGCGGTGCGTTGTCCGTCTCGGGC
>CALDMA010000316.1 GCA_937915075.1 uncultured Oscillospiraceae bacterium | reverse complement strand
CCGCATCATACAGACAAAGCCTATCTTCTGGCAGACGTAGATAATATCGCAGAGATCCCGAATCTTTTTATCAACGTCCATTGTCTGAGAGGACACAACAACGGTCAGTTTACGTTTACGCTGCATCTTGTACCATTCAATCAGCTCAGGAGGAAAGGACTTGAAGTCACGGTTCCCGTGAAGAACGCCAACTTCATCGATAAGGATAAGAGTATCAGGAGGATAAGAGATCTTCCAATACTCGGGAGGAAGGTCGTTACCAATACCCATATTGGAATAGACCTCACCTTTACGCTTCTTATACCAGCGGTTAGCAGCACGAGCCATATAAAGGGATTTGCCGGAGCCCTTAGAGCCAACGATCATATGAAGAGAATAGGGATTGCGACACCACTTCATGATATACATGAAGAGAAAGAGAACGAGAATAGAGAGGGAGAGAATAAGATAAGACATAGCATTCCTTTCTACGCAGAAGCGCCTCGCTGAAAGCGAGGCGCTTCTTGCTGGGAGTCACCTGAAGGTCAGACACCAGAGCCGGGGATCCAGCTGCGAGCCATCGAAATAACGATGGACGCGACCGCGATGATGACAAAGACAAGCAGGATCGGCTCGCCGGTAACGAAGGTGATCAGCTCACCAACCCAAGTCAGCATAGCGGTGAAGAAGCTACCGACATCAGTCAGGAAGGTAGCAAGAGTGTAAGCAGCAGAAGTACAGCATCCTCCTCTCCTAAAGATTTCTGATCAAGCGAATGGCAATGGCAGCCACCGCAGTACAGACAATAGGGAAAGCAATAACGGAGTTAGAAAAGACAGAAAGAGCAGCATCAAGAGGGATCATCTACCAAACACCGCCCTCCGGAGAAAAGTCGTAACAGTAATGAAGGTTAGAATGATAAGGACGAAAGAAGCGACAGAATCCCAAGCAATGACTTCTTTAGTAGTGGTCACCGTCTCTTCAAAAGGAAGCTCAATCGTCACATAAGACTGACCGGAATAGTTACGCTCAGAGGTGTAGCCGGTATGCGTTTCAGTAACCGTCACTTCACGGTAAAAGGTATCATCCAGCCATTGTTTTAATTCGTCCATTTAATCACCTCCGAGGAACGTATGCTTCAGGAGCCAGCCAACAGCAACGAGCGTCCAGAAGCCAAGCATGAGCTGAAGGAAGGAAAGACCGAGACCGGGAACCTGAAGATTGAAGAGGCCAAGCACGAACTCGGCACAGACAGCAAGGACTTGTGTCATGATCTACCTCCTCAGAATGGCAGCCAGTCTTTGAGGCACTTATAGAGACCGAGAGCAATGAAGAAAGTAAAGATCGCTATGACAAGGGTAGCATAGTCTCCGAAGACGGACTGAAAGACCGCGAGCCAATTCATACTAACTCAGTCCTTTCTTTACAAGAAGATTGATGACGCCGACACCGATAAAAATAGCGATGATCTGAAAGATAAAACTAAAAGAGGTAAGCACCGGAACGAGAGCAGCGACGCCGGCTTGACCGTCTGAATCAATGCCATAGCCCTGATTATCAAAGCCGTCGATATCCGTTTTATGCTGCGGGAGAGTGGCAGCACTCTCGCCGGTCTGCTCTTCCAGCTCGTTGAAGTAGTCAATCATAGGCTTAAGATACGTTTCCAAACGAGCCTCAGCATCAGCAATAGCCGTGCGAGTATCAACGCCCTCTTGCTTGAGCTGATTGATCAGAAGCTCGAAATAGGTGCTCATAGCCATATTAATAGCATCCAACTTGCCATTAATAGAATTAAGGAGCTTTATTACATTGGAGAACAGGGCATTAGCTTCCTCTTGCGCGGCCTGCAAATCGCCCAAACGGCTATAAATTTGGTTACAAACCGCAACAATATCGCCATAGAACTGAGAAAGAATTTGATTTTGAGCGGCAATATTACTTGCCATATCCTCAATAGCGTCAAGAGCCTCAGAAGAACCGGAAGTGACTACGCGGAAAGAAGTAATACGCATGCCAGCATCATTAGCAGGAAAATCACCCGATACAGGAACAAAAGAAAATCTACTGCTAAGCCAAGGATAAGAATAACCACCGTTATTTAAATTAAGAGACGACAGTTGAAGAGGACTACCGGCAGAGCCATTGATACGCCCCACAACAGAAACGCCATCTGACATAGAAACATAAGACGAAGAAGGGAAAAACTTACTTATAGAAACAGAGCCAACATGCCGAGAGCCACCGAGATCATAAGTATAAAAAACAAAATCAGAAGCAGACGGAACTTTACTTTGACAAGCCGCAGTTGATACGGAATAGTAAAAGAAGCTCAAATAAACGCCAACAGAACCGGTAGAAGAAATATCTGTAGAATCAAGTGAAAGAAAAGACCAAAAAACACCGGAAGAAACATTAGGAAACGAAACAGAAAAAGAAGCTGTACCAGATGGAACACTTTGGGAAAAAGAATTAGAATAACCAGAAGTATTAGTATCGCAAAGATGAAGCAAAAAAGATGAAGGCAAAACCTCATCCGCAAAGGCCGGAACGGTAAAAGCAAAGCAAAGAACGAGGGCGGAGACCAAAGCCACAAAGCGAATCATCAAAACCTTGTTAGTATTACACTGCATAGTAAGCGCCCTCCGTTCTTACAAAATAAGCCATACCAAAAAGGCAAGGAAGCAGGGTATCAAAAGAAGTGCATACATTCCTTTTCCTCCAATAGATCTAAATGTGGATGCAGGAGCTGGATTCGAACCAGCAGCACGGCAATACTAAAGCCGTATGTTGACCGTTACACCATCCCGCAATAGGCCTGCGTGCCACAGGCCAGAGTGAGGAAAAAGAAATAGGATAGAGTTAGTCTTCGATAAAGACGTTGAGCAGGTTGCCCTTGCTATCGTAATCGAAGTCATAGTGATCGCCGACTTTGAGCGCGTCAAACTGGATCATACGAGCATCTACGAGAACTTCAGACACCTGAACACCTTCAACACCGAAAGCGGAGTAAGAAACGGAACAGGCTGTGAAATCATAGGCCTTGCCAGCTTTGGACGTACCATTACGTCGGACTTTACCAAGGAGTTGAGCGTGCATCGGGTAACCCCCTTTCTTTGAAGATATCTATATTCTCATACTCCGGCACAGAGCAAGGGAATAACTCATCAGGTTCAAGCTCGTCGTCAAGCTTATTGCAACCGCCAATTTCAATGTAGATTGGGATATCCCAACCATATTCGGAGTAAGCACGGGCTAAGCAGCGACGGAAGAGCTCTTTGTTCTGAAGGATATAGGGAATGTACTTACCGTATTTGTCAGCAGCATAGGAAAGCTTAGATTCAAATTCATGCGGGTATTCGTGATATTTGGCAGCAATATTGGCATAAAGGATTTCGTGCATGGGGGTACGATATCCCCCCGCTACGGAAATATTGTAATTTTGGATATCCGTAACGATTTCAGAATCCGCAAATTCGGGAGGTAAAGTGATGTCATTACCAAAAGAAAGCCAAATCTTGCGAAGCTCATCACAAAGGAGCTTACCATCGGCAAAATAGGATTCAAAAAAGGGCTTGAGATCGAGAGTACATTTTTTACCGCGAAGAGAACGAGTTTTACGCTTTAGCTCAACCTCGTAGCGGATAACATAGGAATCTTCCGGAACAGAGACAGGAGAGCCGGAATCAGCATCACGCAGCTGGTACTGCGGATCCTCGAGAGTTTTATTGTAGATACGGAAATAGCGATCCGAAGAGCGAGCGCCGATATAGACGGTGGAAGCGTCACCGTCCGCATGGACAACGTAACGCTTAGCCTTGCGCGTGTCCATAGTCTCCAGCTGATGAGCAAAGCACTGAGAGAGGAACATACGCCAAGCGGACTTCGTCATGACAATATCAAAGCAGAAGTCCAAGCGCGTAATATGTGCCTGATCTCCGCCAGTTTGGAGACGGTCATAGAGGATAGGCAGCGTAGTACGGAAATGCTCACAACCTACGCCGGAAATACGCGCAACGTGCGGATTCTCAACAGAACCGCATTGATCATTATAGTAAAGACCGAGAGGAGAATGATATGGACTCTTTTCCGAGTTGTATATCTGCATCCAGTGCAAATCAGTATCGCCAGCCAAGCAATTAGAGAGAGCTTGAAGCGAGCAGGTGCCAGGCGTAAACGCCATCGTGCAATAGTCCATTTTCACTACGTATTTCATAGTGCATCCTCCTATTTCGGTTTTTTCCTCAACAATAGAGTATCATATCGTATCCCCACTTTCAA
>CALDMA010000315.1 GCA_937915075.1 uncultured Oscillospiraceae bacterium | reverse complement strand
TCTGCGCGATGGGCGAGAGGATGCTGTTTTTGTGCTTGACGATGTAGAGCCTGCGCCTGAGCTCCTCCTCCTCGAAGGGAAAGGCGAGCACTTTTTCGAACTGCACATAATCGCGCGCGGCGGAGAGGGAGATCAATCCGATGCCCAGCCCCTCGCCCACCATCTGCTTCACGCTCTCGCTTGAACGGACCTCGATGGCCGTGCGCAGCTGCGTGATGTCAACGCCCATGCGCTCTAAAATTTCCCTGCCGGCCTGATAGGTGCCGCTGGACTTCTCGCGGCTGATGAAGGTCTCACTCAGCAGAAGCTCCTTCGGGAGATGCCTGCCGGCATAGGCGCGGAATTTTTCTGTGTTCGGGGTGATGACCGCCATGCAGTCGCCGGCAAACTCCTGCGAGATGCACTTGTGGTTCTCCACCCGCGTGCCGCTGAAGCCGATCTCCACGGCGCGCGTCGCCACCATCTCGATGACCTTGGGGCTGTCCTCCATCTGGATATTGAAGGCAATGTCGGGATATTTCTCGTGGAAATTCTGCAAAAGATGCGGCAGATAATACTGGCTCGGCACTGTGGAGGCCGCGAGCGTGATGGTACCGCGCATCTCCTGCGAAAAGCTCTTGAGCGCCGCGGCGGCATTCTCGCGCACCTGCAATATCTCCTTGGCGTAGCGGTAGAGGAGCTTGCCCGCGTCGGATGGATAGGTCTCCTTCGTCGTGCGCACAACGAGCTTGATGCCGAGCTTGCGCTCGAGCGCGGAGATGTGGGAGGAAATGGTCGGCTGCGTCAGGTGCAGCAGCTCGGCCGCGCGGGAAAAACTGCAGTTTTCAACCACATAGACGAACGCCTCCAGCTCCTTGATATCCATATCAATGTCCATTCCGCGGCCCCCTTTCGCGCCTTCGTCAACAAAATCACAGCTTACAGTATATCCGTTTCACGTCTGTTTGTCCAGTTCTTTTTCCCGCAAATTTGCCCTTGCGCGCACGCGCCGATGTGGTATACTGAGGGAAAGAGATCAACCGCTCAGGGAGGCCGCCATGGACAGGACCTTTTCCCCCATCCGCACGGACGTCGTGCTGCAGAACGAGACCGCGCAGCTCTACCGCAGCTATCAGGATTTTCTGCAATTTGAACATCTCTACAGCTCCGCCGTGCGCGAGATCCAGACGCGGCTGGAGGTGCTGAACGAGGAATTCAGCGTCCGCTATGACCACAACCCCATCCACCACGTTGAAAGCCGTCTGAAGTCCACCAACAGCATCATCGAGAAGCTGCGGCGCAAGGGGCTGGAGATCTCGATGGAGTCCGCCAAGAAAAACATCAACGACATTGCGGGCATCCGCGTGGTGTGCTGCTACATCGACGATGTTTACCGCGTGGAGGAGATGCTCCTGCGTCAGAGCGACATGGAGCTCGTCAAGCGGCAGGACTACATCGAAACGCCGAACTACAACGGCTACCGCTCGCTCCACCTCGACCTGCGCGTGCCCATCTACCTCTCCGACCGCACGGAGTCCGTGCTCGTGGAGGTGCAGCTTCGCACGGTGGCGATGGATTTCTGGGCCAGCCTTGAGCACGATATCCGCTACAAGAAGGACAAGGCCACCCTCCCCGCCGGCATCAACGAGCAGATGTTCGCCTGCGCCGACGAGATCGCTGACATTGACCGCAAGATGCAGGATATGTACCACCGCATCCAGGCCGCGGAGTGAGCGGCACGGCTCCCGCAGAGGATAAAAAGGAACGGCTTCGCGCTGCGAAGCCGTTCCTTTTATGTTTTCCGTCCGCGCAAGCTCTTTTTGAACCGCGGGATTCACTTTGCGTCTTTTTCTTCCTCCAGCGCCTTCTCCAGCGCGATGGAGAGCTGGTCGGGGCAGGAGGTCGGCTTGAAACCGCAGCGGATGCCGCGCATCCGCTCGATGGCGTCCGTGGCCTTCATGCCGCGCACAAGGCTCGAGATGCCCTGCAGGTTGCCGTTGCAGCCGCCGAGCACGCGCACGTCCTTGATGACGCCGTCCTCGAGATCAATTTCCATCTGCTTCGAGCAGGTGCCCTTGGGATAATAGGTATAGGTCGTCATGTGGTCTCCTTACTTGGTCTTGATGATGGCCGCGAACAGCGACGCGGGCTTGTCCGTGCGGTTGGCGATGCCGTGGCTCTCGCCGTCATAGCAGATGGCGAAGTCGCCGGGGTGCATTTTGCGTTCGGTACCGTTGTCGTTGAGCGTGATCTCGCCCTCATGGAAGAAGAACACCTCGTACTCGCCAGTGTGGGTGTGCGTGCCCAGCGAGCAGCCAGGCTCGAGCTTGATCTCGGCGAACATCTTCGCGTTCTCCGGCATATTCTCCAGTACACAGTCGCGCTTGTCGAGCGTACCGTCGCCGCCGCGGGCGTTGGGCGTCAGGATCTGCTTTCGGTCCTCTGCACGAATGATCATAAATTATCTCTCCTTTGCCATTTGGCTTTTGTCGGGACAAGCATATCACAAAGCGCGGCGCGGCGCAAGCCCCCCCACGACGCGGCAAAAAATCCCGCGCCGCCTTGACGCGGACGCCGCGCCGGTGCTATCATAGGCTCACCGAATCTTATTCAGGAGGCTTTTCCGATGAAAACTGTCATCGCCACCACCGCGGCGCCCGGCGCTATCGGTCCCTATTCGCAGGCCATCGAGGCCAACGGCTTCGTGTTCGTCTCCGGTCAGATCCCGCTCGATCCCGCGACCGGCGTGTTCGTCCCCGGCGGCGTAGAGGAGCAGGCCGAGCAGTCGCTCCGAAACCTCAAGGCCGTTCTCGCCGGCGCGGGCTGCACGCTCGGCGACGTGGTCAAGACCACCGTTTTTCTCACCGACATGGGCGCGTTCGCCGCGGTGAACGCCGTATACGCCAAGTATTTTGAGGGCGAGTGCCCCGCGCGCAGCGCGGTGCAGGTCGGCGCGCTGCCCAAGGGCGCGCTGGTCGAGATCGAAGCCATCGCCGTCAGGAAATAATATGGCGCAGCCGACACGCTGCGGCTGGGCCGGGCCGGAGCCGATCTACCTCGATTACCACGACCACGAGTGGGGCCGCCCCACGCACGACGACCGCGCGCTCTTCGAGCTGCTGTCCCTCGAGGGGATGCAGGCAGGGCTTTCGTGGATCACCATTCTCAAAAAGCGCGAGGCCTTCCGCGCGGCCTTCGCGGACTTCGAACCCGCCGCGGTCGCCCGCTTTGACGAAGCGAAGGTCGCGGAGCTGATGCAGAACGCCGGCATCGTCCGCAACCGCCGCAAGATCGTCTCCGTCATTGAAAACGCCAGGCATTTTTTAGAGGTGCAGCGGGAGTACGGCAGCTTCGACCGCTTTCTTTGGGCCTATGTCGACGGCAAGCCCATCGTTAACAGCCCCGAGACGGACGCCGACGTACCCGCCTCCACCCCGCTCTCCGACCGCATCAGCCGCGACCTGAAAAAGCGCGGCTTCACCTTCGTCGGCACCACCATCGTCTACTCCCTGCTCCAGTCGGCGGGGCTGGTGGACGACCATCTGAAGGGCTGCGGCTGGCACGTCAGCCGCCGTCCGCCGGAATAACGCGAAACAGAGGAAAGCTCCGCGAGCTTTCCTCTGTCCCTTTTCAAAACCCGCGCCGCGGCGGTTGATTTCTCTCCC
>CALDMA010000314.1 GCA_937915075.1 uncultured Oscillospiraceae bacterium | reverse complement strand
CAGTCGGAAAAATTATATAGTTTTTCTCTGTCCTCTTGACGGGATGCGGTTCAGACAGGCGGTTTTCCTTTACAGTTGTTCACATGAAGGTACAAAGCAAAATCGGGAAGAACACGGCGGGGACATAGTTCATCACCTTGATCTTCGTCATGCCGAGCATATTGAAGCTCAGACCGATGATGAGCAGCGAGCCGACGCACTTCATCTCCGCGATGACCATGTCGCTGAGGAACGGCGCGATGAACGACGCGCAGAGCGTGATGAGCCCCTGATAGACGAACACCGCAACGCCCGAGAGCGCGACGCCCGCGCCCATGGTCGAGCCGTAGACGATGGAGGTGATGCCGTCGAGCGTGGATTTGGCGTAGAGCGTCGCGTGGTCGCCGGTAAGGCCGGAGTCCAGCGCGCCCATGATGGCCATGGCGCCCACGCAGAAGAGGAGGGAGGCGTTCACGAAGCCCTCGGAGATAGAGGTCTTGGACTGCTTTTTCGCAAAGCGGCGCTCCACGCAGTCACCGAGCGCGTGGATGCGCCCGTCGAGGTCGAGCAGCTCGCCGAGGATGACGCCGAGCACCATGGAGAGAATGGCGACGAGCGTATCGCTGCCCGCGAGCACGCCGTCGAGACCGATGTAGAACACGCACAGGGCGATGCCCTTTTCAATGGCGGAGTTGAAGCGCTCGGGGATGAAGCGCCCGAGCGTCACGCCGACAAAGCAGCCGGCGAAGATGGCGAGCATATTGACAAGGCTTCCGAGCAGCATCATTTGACCTCCTCCTTTGCGCGGCGCACGAGGTCGAGCACGGCTTCGCCGCCCATCATCAGTCCGCCGCAGCCGGGGACCCAGGTGAGGCTTGCCGGCACGCTGCGCCGTCCGGGCGGGGGCGCTTCCTTCTGCTCGGTCGCGGCGGGCAGCTCGGGGGAGAAGAGCACGCGCGTGTGCAGGATGCCGCGCGCCTTGAGCTCCTTTCGCATCACGCGCGCGAGCGGGCAGCCGTAGGTCTTGGAGATGTCCGTGATCCGCAGCTGCGAGGGGTCGAGCTTGTTGCCCGTGCCGAGCGCGGAGAGAATGGGAATGCCGCGCGCGAGCGCGGTCTCGATCAGGTCGAGCTTGCAGGAAACGAGGTCGATGCAGTCGAGGATGTAGTCGTATTTTGCGTCAAAGAAGCGCTCGCGGCCCGCGGCCTCGTAGCGTCCCACGATGGGGTGGAGGACGGCCGCGGGGTTGATGTCGCGGCAGCGCACGGCGATGGCCTCCGCCTTGCTGTGGCCGAGCGTGGAGTGCAGCGCCTCAAGCTGGCGGTTGAGGTTCGTCAGCGCCACCGTGTCGTCGTCGATGAGCGTCAGCTCGCCCACGCCGGAGCGCACCAGCGCCTCGACCGCGTAGCTGCCCACGCCGCCGAGGCCGAACACGGCGACGTGGCTGCGGCGCAGCGCGTCCATGCCGTCCGCGCCGAGCACCATTTCGGTGCGTAAGAATTGATTTTCCATAGGTGTTCCTCTTAAAAAAGCAGGGACCGGCAGTCTTGCCGATCCCTGCCGCGTTGCGGATGCTGCTCAGCCGACGTACTCGATGGCGTCGAGCTGCTCGGCGGTCACGCCGTCGGTGATGGCGTCATACCAGTCGTTCACGGCGCTGTTTTTGAGCGTATTGGTGGCCTTGTACTCCCAGTAGGGAAGCTCGTTCGTCTCCACAAAGTACATCACATGGAAGCCGTACTCGCTCTCGATGATGCCCGTGTCGCCGCTCTGACGGCTGGGATCGAAGCTCCAATCCTCAAAGGGCTGGACATACGCGCCCTTGCGCATATTGCTCACAAGGCCGCCGTTGGAGGCGGTGCCGCTGTCGGTGGACTTGGTGGAGGCGAGGGTGGCGAAATCGCTCTCGGTGGCGTCGCCTGCCTTGAAGTCGGCAAGGATCTCCTCCGCGGTCGCCTCGTCCTCAACAAGGATGTGGCGGACGGTGACAGGGTGATAGTCGTCGCGGCTGCGGGAGTGGAAGAGCACGGCGACATAGCCGCTCGACTGCTCGGCGACCGTGGTATCGCCCTCCGCGCGGTCGGCGGCGAACGCCCAGGTGAGCATATCGCTTGTCACGCTGCGGTCGGCGTGCGCGAGGTGCGTATAGGTGCCGTCGCCGGCGCTCTCCTCGAAGCTCCTGCCCTCCGCGTAGGCGGCGAGGACGGCCTCGGCCTTCGCCTTGGCTTCCTCCATCGCAGCGGACTTCTCCGCATCGGTGGCGTCGCTCGAAAGATCGGTCGTGAAGGAAACATACTCGATGTCCACGCTGCAATAGGCGTCGGGGTCCTCGTCATAGGCAGCCTGCAGGTCGGCGGCGGAGTAGGTCAGACCGTCGGAATAGCTCTGCTGATAGGCGCTCGCGAGCGCGTCGCGGCGGACGCAGCGGACAAAGGCCTCCTCGGTCATGTACTTACCGAACATCGCGGTGAGGTACTGCGCGCGGGTCGTGCCGCTGTAAGAGGCATAGAGGTCGACCATGGAGAGATTGCTCTGCTCGGCGGAGTCCATCTGCTCGGCGCCGTCGAAGCCGGCAGCCTCGGCAGCGTGGGCGACGGCAACACTGTCCTCCATGTAAGTCAGCGCGGTCTCCAGGAAGTAGTCGTGCCAGGTCTTGCCCTCGGTGTACTGCTGGTCGCGTGCGTCCACAGAGGTGTCATAGCCGGAGTAGCTGCTGTTGGCAAAGGTGTTGTAGATGCTGCCGTAGTAGTAGGCGACGTCGTTCACGGGGAAGTCCTCGCCGTCGATGGTCACGGCGCTCTCCGCGCCGATGCGGGCAGTCTCCTTGGCCTCGCTGCTCGCCTGGATGCGGCCGGAGGCGAAGAGCACCACGCCGAGCAGCACAAAGGCGACGATGACGGCGGTATAGATGCGGGTGGAGCGGCGTTCCTTCGCCTTTTCCTCGGCCTCGCGGGCCTTGCGGGGGTCGACGTAGCCGGATTCGTTCAGCTCCTGACGAGCCTTCTTTTCTCTCGATGCACTCATGGTTGATGGTTTCCTTTCCGATTGCTGTTTGTGATAAAGTCCTTTTGCGCAGAGCGCCGAAACGGCGCCGCGGGATGGGGGTGCTTACTTTGTGCCGAAAATTCTGTCGCCCGCGTCGCCGAGTCCCGGGACGATGTAGCCGTGCTCGTTGAGATGGTCGTCGAGCGCGCCGGCATAGATCTCCACGTCGGGATAGAGCTTCTGGATGTGCTCGATGCCCTCGGGGGCGGCGACGAGCACCATGAGCTTGATGTGCTTGCAGCCGCGCTTCTTCATCTCGCCGATGGCCTC
>CALDMA010000313.1 GCA_937915075.1 uncultured Oscillospiraceae bacterium | reverse complement strand
CTCGTCGAGGCCGAGCACCACCTTCGCGCCAGCGGCCTTGAGCAGGCGCTTGCTGCGCGCGCGGGTGTGGATGTCGCAGGTGATGACGGCGTCGGTGCAGCCGCACAGCGTCTGCACGCGGTTGCCGAAGATGACCTCGACCTCAGCGCCCGCATCCTTGATGATACCGGAGTAGAAGTCGATGTAGTCGACGCCCGTGAACGGGTGCACCGCCGCGCCGAACTTCTCGCGGAACTGCGTGAGCGTCAAAACATCGCGGTACGGGTCGACGCCCGCCGCATCGAGCTTGTCCCAGTCAACAAGACCGTTGCCCACCTCGTCGGAGGGATAGGAGAGCAGCAGCACGATCTTCTTGCAGCCCATCGCCATGCCGCGCAGCAGCAGCGAAAAGCGGTTGCGGCTCAGGATCGGGAACGCAACGCCCACGGTGCCGCCGCCGGTCTTTTCGCGCACATCCCTCGCGATCTGGTCGAGCGCTGCGTAGTTGCCCTGCGCACGCGCCACGACGGATTCCGTCACGGCGACGATGTCGCGGTCGCGCGGCTCGATGCCCGCTTCCTTCCACGCCTCCATCACGGAAGCGGCAGCGACCTCGGCAATGTTATCTCCCTCGCGGATGATGGGTGCGCGCACGCCGCGCACGACAGTTCCGATCGTTCTCATCCTGATCTCCTTTTATTTTATGGTCAGCGTGCAAGGCGCTCTTGCAAAGTCATACAGTTTTGTATTATAATCACGGCACAGGGATAAGTAAAGCATCGTTTTTTGATAATAAATATAAACCATTCTTATGGTTTAGGATCAGGAGTGTTTGCCAAATGGTCAAGCTGGAGCTTTACCGCGTCTTCCGCGAGGTCGCCGAGGCCGGAAATATTTCCCTGGCGGCAGAGAATCTCTACCTTTCGCAGTCCGCCGTCAGCCAGAGCGTCAAGCAGCTCGAGCAGCAGCTCGGCACGCGCCTGTTCCTGCGCTCGCCGCGCGGCGTCACGCTCACCGAGGACGGCCGTCTCTTATTTGAATATGTGCGCAGCGCCATGGGGCTTCTCGAGACCGGCGAGGACAAATTGCAGCAGTCGCGCACGCTGCAGGCCGGCACGCTCGTCATCGGCGCGAGCGACACCGTGACGAGCCAGTTCCTGCTGCCGCATCTCGACGCTTTCCACCGCTCGTATCCCAATATCCACATCCGCATCATCAGCGGCCGCAGCTATAAGGTGCTGGGCCTTCTCCGCGCAGGGCGGGTCGACATCGCCTTTGCCAGCGCCCCCGGCGACGCGGATGACCTGGAGCACGTTCCCTGCTTTGAAACGCACGCCTGCTTCGTCGCCGCACCGGACTACCCGTGCGACTTCACCCGCGCCTACACGACCGAGGAGATCGCCGCGTTCCCGCTCATCCTGCTTGAAAAGAAAGCCTCCTCGCGT
>CALDMA010000312.1 GCA_937915075.1 uncultured Oscillospiraceae bacterium | reverse complement strand
CGCCGCCGTTGTCCGTGTTGGCGATTCAGGAGGCTCCCCCATGTCCCATACCGCTGAACTCATCGCCGTCGGCACCGAAATTCTCCTTGGCAACATCGCCAACACGGATGCGCAGATGCTTTCGGAGGAGCTCGCCGCGCTCGGCGTCAACGTGCTCTATCACACCGTTGTCGGTGATAATCCCACGCGCCTCGCCGAGGCATTGGAGCTTGCGCGCCGCCGCGCGGATATCATCATCACCACGGGCGGCCTCGGCCCGACCTATGACGACCTCACCAAGCAGACCATCTGCACGGTGTTCGGGCGCAGAAACGTCTTTCATCCCGAGATCGCCGACGCCCTGCGCACGCACTTCGCCTCCATCGGCCGCGAGCTGACAAAAAATAATCTCCAGCAGGCCTATCTGCCGGAGAACTGCACCATTTTCCACAATCACAACGGCACCGCCCCGGGCTGCGGCTTCTGCGAGGGCGGCGTACACGTCCTCATGCTCCCCGGCCCGCCGCACGAGTGCCGCAAAATGTTCCGGACCGGCGCGGTCCCCTATCTGCGCACGCTCTCCGACGAGATCATTGTCTCCCACTCCCTGCGCATCTACGGACAGGGCGAGAGCCAGATCGAGGCGATGCTGCACGACAGGATCGTCTCGATGGTCAACCCCAGCGTTGCGCCCTACGCCAAGCCCGACGAGTGTATGCTGCGTGTGACGGCTAAGGCAAAAAGCGAGGCCGAGGCCGAGGAGATGCTGCGCGGCGCGATCGAAGAGGTCATGCCCGTCATCGGCGAGTGGGTCTACGGCATCGACGTGGGCAGCCTGGAGGAGGTCGTCTCCGCCCTGCTGCGCGAGAAAGGGCGGACGCTCGCCGCCGCGGAAAGCTGCACCGGCGGTCTCATTGCCAAGCGCATGACCGACCTCCCCGGCGCGTCGCGGGTCTTCATGGGCGGCGTCGTGAGCTACACGAACCTCGTCAAGGCCAATGTACTCGGCGTGCCGCAGGCTCTGCTCGACGAGCACGGCGCGGTCAGCGAGCCGGTCGCCCGCGCGATGGCCGAGGGCATCCGCGCCATCACCGGCGCGGACTACGGCATCTCCGTCACCGGTGTCGCGGGCCCCGACAGCGACGAGCGCGGCAACGCGGTCGGCACCGTCTACATCGGTCTTGCCGGCCCGGACGGGACGCTGTGCCGCCTCTGCCATTTCGGAAAACGCTCGCGCGAGCGCATCCGCGGTCAGAGCGCCAACACGGCCTTTGATCTGCTGCGCCGCGAGCTTCAGAAATAAGCAAAAACGACCGCTTCGCCGCGTGTGACGGCGCAAAATGAATAAATTGCAAATTTTACTTTCCGCATTGCAAAGCCGATCAATTTGTGCTATGCTTGATGCAAGGATACCGTACCGTTGCGGTACGGATGTTATGCAAAGGAGTGATTTCTTATGGTCAGACTTATCATGGGTGAAAAGGGCACCGGCAAGACCAAAAAGCTCATCGAGCTTATCAACGCCTCTGCTGCCGAGGAAAACGGCAATGTGGTGTGCATCGAGGCCAAGTCCACGATGACCTTCGACATCCATTATCACGTTCGTCTCATTTCTGCCGACGAATATCAGATCACCACTTACGAGGGCCTGCGCGGCTTCGTCAGCGGCCTGTATGCCGGCAATTACGATATTTCCCACATCTTCATCGACAACCTCTTCAAGATCGTCGGCGGCGACTGCAATCAGGCGGCGGACGACTTCCTGGATTGGCTCAACCGCTTCAGCAACAACCACGGCGTCAAGTTCACCGTTTCGGTCTCCGGCGACCCCAGCCTTGCGACCGACGGGATGCAGAAGTACCTGTAACGCAAAAACCGCAAAAGGAGACGGCTTCTTGCCGTCTCCTTTCTTTTTTATTTCAGCACATAGACATTGCCGATGCCCAGCAGACGGCACAGCTCCGTCTTTTCGGCGATGTCCGTCTCGCTCTCGTACCACACGACTGTGACCGAGCCGTCCTTCTCCGTGCGGTAGCCGCACGAGCTTTCATGCTGTGCCGAGCGGTGCGTGCGCAGCGTACCTTCGGACAGCAGCTCGATCAGCTCGCCCTCGGTCAGCTCGCGCGTGTCCGTCACCGCTCCCGCGCGGGTCACCTGCAGCAGCGGCACGGCGCGCAGCGCCACGCTGCCGCCCTCGCCCGCCTTGACCGCCGCCGCGTAGACCTCCTCCATCGGCGCACGCGGGCTGACCGGCACGCTGCCGGACTCCTCCGTGACGCTCTTAACGGTCACGCAGCCGGACGGTGCGCTTCCGTCCGCCTTCTCCGTGACCTTAATCGAAGCGTGCAGACGGTCGTAGGTGCGCAGCAGCACGGCGGCCGCCTGCTCGCGCGTCGCCTCCTTTTTTGGCTCGAAGTTGTATGCGCTCACGCCCTTGATGATGCCCATGCGGTAGGCGAGCGCGACATAGCCCTGCGCCACGGAGACGTCCGAAAACGGACAGTCGTCCGCCGCCGTGCCCGAAAGCACAGCGAGTCCCAACGCGCGCACGGTCATCTTCGCCATCTCCTCGCGAGTGATCGCATCGTTTGGGCGGCACTGGCGGCTCTCACCCGTCAACGCGCCGTGGGCGTAGGCCGTCTCGATGGCGCTGTAGTACCATTTCGCCGTATCCTGATTATCCGTAAAGCTGCCCTTCTCCGGCGTGACAAGCTCCCAGCCCATCAGGCGGCAGAGCGCCGTGGCGTAGGCCGCGCGGGTCATCGTCCGGCCGAGACCGAATTTTCCCCCGCCGACGCCCTGCAGCAGCCCGGTCTGCACGCAGCGCCGGATGCTCTGCGCCGCCCAGTGGCTTTCCGGCACATCAGAGAAGCCCGTCGTTCCCGCCGCGCCGACGTTCAGCGTCAGCAGCAGCGCCAGCATAAGTGCCGTCAGGCACCTCCAAAGACGCATCATACCTTGTTCCGTCCTTTCCGCGATCCGTTCGCCCTCGGCCGATCCGCGCCGTATCCGCGCAGCGCGGGCGCTTGATGTCCGCAATGTGCTGTCATTATATGGGAATCGGACGCAAAAAGCAATCTCTGTTTTGCTCTTTGCGCGTTCTTGACAGCCTTGCTCCTCCGGCATATAATCATCGCGCGGACCGACGGCCCGCCAAAACGCACTGCTTTCAAGAGGTATCACGCATGGATAAAGAGAGAGCTCAGCGGCTTTTCCTCGCCGCCTTTTTCCTTTTCGCGCTCGCCAACGGTCTGAGCGGCTCCATCATCTCCAACTATTTCAAGGATGTTTTTCAGGTCGATTCCGTTCAGCGCGGCCTTCTGGAGATCCCGCGCGAGCTGCCCGGCGTCGTGGGCGTGTTCGTCATCGCTGCGCTCCCCTCGCTCGGCAACGTCTCGCTCTCCGTTCTCGGCTTCGCGCTGTACTGCGTCGGCCTGCTTGTGCTCGGTCTTTTCTCCCCGGGCTACTTTGTCATGCAGCTTTTCGTCTTTACCTATTCGCTCGGCGACCACATGGTCATGCCCATCCGCGACGCCATCGCCATGGACCTCGCCGACGAGGGCAAGACGGGTACGTTTCTCGGACGCTACCGCGGCATGATGACGCTCGGCTCCATGCTGGCCTCGGTGCTCGTATTCGTGGGCTTCCGCGTCGGCTTTTTCTATTTCCGTGCCGGTGTCATTCCCTCGTTCTGCGCCGCGCTGGTGTTCCTCAGCGTCGCGCTCGTTCTTCTCTGCCGTCTGCGGCGTGAGCTGCCCGCGCTGGATGTGCGCAAACGCAGCGGCGAGCGCAGAGGCCTGCCCGTCCGTCGTAAGTATTTCCCCTACTACATCGTCACCGCCGTCTACGGCTTTCAGAAGCGGATGCGCCTTGTCTTTGCTCCCTGGGTCATCATCGAGCTTCTCTCGATGGGCGCGGACACGGTGGCGCTGCTCGGCATCGCCGCCTATTTCTGCGGCGGCTGGGTCGCCCCGCTCATCGGAAAATTTTTAGACCGATACGGCGTGCAGAAGGGGCTTGTGCTGGAGTCCGCCGGCGTCGCCGGCGTGTTCCTCTTCGCCGCGTGGGCCGCTTCCGGCATCGTGAACGGCTCGCTGCACGGCTGGGGCGGCATGGCCGCCGCGTTCGCCTCCTACGTTCTCATCTTCCTCACCGACCATTTCAATTCCGTCCATGTCATGCTTATGCGCGAGCTGAGCGAATCGCCCGCGGACGTGATGGAAAACCTTTCCTTTGGCCTGAGCGTAGACCATGTCCTCGCCGTCACCGTCTCGGGCCTGCTCGGCGCGGTGTGGAAATATGCCGGTCCACAGTATGTGTTCCTGCTCGGCGCCGCCGTCTGTCTGGTCCATCTCGGCGTCGCGCTGTGGCTGAAAGCGCAGAACCGCGCTGCCGTCTGAGCCTCCATAATGCGTCAAAAGCGTCCCGCCATCGGCGGGACGCTTTTGTTCTCTTTTCTTACGGCAGCGGGATCTCCTTGATGTCGAAGAGCGTCTTGAGCTCCACCGAGGTGCGGGAGTCGCCGTAGGTCTTGATCTCGGCAAGCAGCGCGTCCAGCTCCTTCGTGTCGCGCACGGCGAACTGGAGCAGCGCGTTGAACACGCCGATCACATGGTGGTGGCTGATGACCGCGGGACTCCGCTCGCAGAAAACACAGAACGCGGCGTACTTCTCCGGCTCGAGTGACACGGAGATGAAGCCCGTGATGTTGCAGTCCAGCCGCGTGCGGTCGATGTCGATGCGGTAGCTGCGGATCACGCCGCATTCCTCCATGCGGCGGATGCGCTCGGAGACGGCGGGCGGCGTCAGCCCCACCTGGTCGCCGATGTGGCGCAGGGTGCAGCGGCTGTCCGCCTGCAGGATATTGAGGATCTGATAATCGGTTCGATCCATAGTCTTCTCTCTTTCTCCCTCTTTGCCCTTACACCACGCGGCCGCGCTTGATGACCTTCTTGGCAAGGTTGCTGCCGAAGCGGTAGCAAATGTAGTCCAGATCCGGCGCGTCCCAGATGACGAGGTCGCCGAGCTTGCCCGTCTCGACCGTACCGACCTTGTCAGCCATGTCGATGGCCGCCGCACCGTTGAGCGTCACAGCGGTCAGCACCTCCTCGGGTGTGAGCTTGTATTTCAGGCAGCCGAGGTTGATGACGAACTGCATATTCAGGCACGGGCAGGAGCCGGGGTTGAAGTCCGTCGCCATTGCGACGGGCACACCCGCGTTCACCATGTCGCGCGCGGGTGCGAACACCGCGCCGAGGTTGAAGCTCGTCGCGGGCAGCAGGCAGGCGATCACGCCGCCCTTTGCCATCGCCTCGATGCCCTCGGGCGGGCAGACGATCAGATGCTCTGCAGAGATCGCGCCGAGCTCACCGGCAAGCTGGCTGCCGCCGATGGCCTCGATCTCGTCCGCGTGGATCTTGGGACGCAGACCGTATTTGAGACCCGCCTCGAGCACCTGACGGGACTCCTCCACCGTGAAGGTGTCGGCCTCGCAGAACACGTCGCAGAACCTCGCGATGCCCTGCTCCTTGACGAGCGGCATCATCTCCTCGCACACCAGACGGATATACTCCGCGCGGTTGGCCTTGTACTCGGCGGGAACGAGGTGTGCGCCCATGAAGGTCGCGACCATGTCCATCGGATGCTGCTCGTCGAGGTCGCGGATCACGCGCAGCGCCTTGAGCTCATGCTCGGTGGCGAGGCCGTAGCCGCTCTTGGCTTCGCAGGTGGTCGTACCGAAGGCCATCATCTCGTCGAGCGCCTTCGCCGCCTTGGCGGTCAGCTCCTCCTCGGTGGC
>CALDMA010000311.1 GCA_937915075.1 uncultured Oscillospiraceae bacterium | reverse complement strand
CTCTGGTGCTGGCGCTGGTCATGTCCATGTCCCTCGTCACCATCAGCAACGCGGCGTATTCTGACGCTGCCGACATCGACTACAAAGAAGCAGTCGATGTCATGAGCGCTGTCGGCGTCCTCGAGGGCTCCGATGGCAAGTTCGACCCCAAGGCCGAGCTGACCCGCGAGCAGGCCGCGAAGATCATCGCTTACCTCGATCTGGGTAAGGATGTCGCGGAGGCTCTTCCCGCCGTCAAGGTCTTCAACGATGTTGAGGCCACCCGCTGGAGCGCCAAGTTCATCGCCTATTGCGCGGATGCCGGTTACATCGCCGGCGTCGGCAACGGCAACTTCGACCCCACCGGCAAGCTCACCGGCTATGCCTTCGGCAAGCTGCTCCTCTGCGCTCTGGGTTATGACGCCACCATCGAAGAGATGACCGGCGCTGCCTGGACCATCAAGGTCGCCAAGCTGATGGAGAGCAACTCCCTCACCAAGGGCACCAGCAAGCTCGGCTCCGCCGTCCTCACCCGTGAGGAAGCCGCCCAGTATGCTCTGAACGCTCTCAAGGCCACCATGGTCGAGTATGATGACAAGGGCTCCACCATCACGGCCGGCGATGTCACCATCGTCACCGGCGCCAAGAAGGCCAATGCTGTCACCACCGAGGAATCCTACGGCAAGGCTATCAAGACTGAGTATCAGACTGATGGCACCACTCCTGCGACCAAGCAGAGCGTTCAGCTCGGCGAGAAGCTCTACAAGGGCGACCTCAAGAAGGACACCTCTGTCACCGTTGATGAGTTCAACCGTCCTCTGGATTACAAGTGGACCTACAAGACCAACGATGACGTCTACACCGTTGCCAAGACCGCTCTGTTCACCTATACCGCTGAGACCTCTGCCAAGAACATGCTGAAGGATCTCAAGGGTTGGTACATTGGCTCTGTTGCTTCCGCCAACAAGATCACTGCCGAGTCCGACATTGCTGCATATGCTAACGATACCGCTAACGGCAAGGTTGTTGAGTTCTATGGTGATAAGGACAACAAGGTCATCAACGCAACCGCGGTTGAGATTGAGTACGCTGTTGCTGAGATCACTGATATCTCCACCAACAAGGCCGGCGATGTGACCTACACTCTCAGCTATGATGGCAGTGACATCACTGCCAAGGATTGGGCCGATGACGATAAGAACACCGATACCGTTAAGGTTTATGGTAAGGTCGCTGAGGATGACATCGTGACCTTCACCACCACCGGTGCCGGTACTTCTGCGGATCCCTATGTCCAGCACATCTATCCCACCACCAAGGTCGTCGGTACGCAGACTCAGAAAACCAGTGACAAGATCACGGTCTCCGGCACTGCTTACTCCGTCGCTCTCGGCGTTGCTAAGGACAGCAGCAATAACGTTGCGATGACTGACTTCGCCAACAAGACCAGCGACAACAATTACTACCTCGACCAGTATGGCTTCGTCGTTAAGACCAGCGCCATTGCTGAGGAGAAGAACTATGCCGTTATCGACCTCATCGCTCTGATGGGCGCTTCCGGCACTGCCTCCAACAAGTACGCTGAGGCCAAGCTCGTCTTCGCGGACGGCACCACCAAGACCGTCAAGGTCACCAAGATCGGCGACAACAAGGTCAAGGATTTCGCAAATGAGAATCCCACTGCCGTCGCGGATACCAAGCTGTCCACCGAAAAGGGCAACAACACCGTGTTCGAGAACAAGGTCTTCACCTACACCGTCAAGAACGATGAGTACACCCTCAAGCCCGTTGGCTCCACCGACACCCTTGCGCTGACCTCCGGCGTTCCCACGCTGTCCGGCAGTGATGCGATCAACAGCGAGACCGTTGTTGTCGTTAAGAGTGGTTCTAACGACACCAACGCCAAGTTCACCGCCTACACCGGCTACAAGGCGATGCCCTCCGTCGAATCTACTACGGTCTCCTACGCCACCGATGACGGCAAGGTCGTCTTCGTCTATGTTGACGCCGTTGGCACGCGCGTCTCCGGCGCTGTGACCAAGACCGACGTGTTCTACGCCATTTCCGATGACGTTACCGTTACGGGCAATGCGTCCGATGATAACCTCGTCTACGCTGTCGAGGGTATCCTGAACGGCGAGAAGACCACCATCAAGTCCGAGGAAGTCATCTTCGATAATACCGGCGATGTCAAGATGACCAAGGGCTATCTGTACACGGTCGAGTTCGACGGCAGCGGCTATGTCACCAAGTCTACCCTGCAGGGTAATACCGGTGATGACTTCGTCAAGAGCACCGTCACCACCGCCGCCAAGAACGGCCTGCTGGTCACCGATGCCAAGACCTACACCTATGACGGCACCGAGAAGGTCGTCGTGATCGACTCCGACGGCGAGCTCGTTTCCGGCTCCATCACCTCTGCCAGCAAGGACGACGTCGTTTACATCAAGGTCGTTGACAAGAACGCCACTGGTGAGGCGAAGGAGATCGCCATTGACACCATCTACATCATCCAGAAGTAATTTTCCGCAAGGGAAATATCGCATGATGTAACAGCAAAACACCCCCGCCCCGCTCGAAAGAGCGGGGCGGGGGTTTGTTTTACGTTAAACCGTTATTGCAAAGATCGTTTGCAATCAGACCTTAGCGAGCGGCGGTAACGTAGACATACAGAGCAACGATGGTGTCATTGTCCTTGTCATCCAGAACGCCGACGAGCTTGACACCAAGCGTCTTGCTGCTGCCGTTGTACTCCTTGAGGGTGTTGTAGAGGCCCTCGGCGCTGGTTTCGGTCAGCTCATAGGTGGCGTTGGCATCGTCGAGCAGAGCAGCAGAGTCAGCCTTGGTGGCAACCATGAAGACCTTTGCATCGTCCGCAACAACAGCGGTCTTGCCGGCGAGGCTCAGAACGCTGCCCGCGTAGGCGATGTCCGTATCGGCGCTGACCGTGTAGATGAAGTCGTGCGCCGCATCGGCGGCAACAGCGGGATCGGTGCTGTCGATGTAGCCGTTCTTATCGTAGGTGATGCCTTCGTAGTAGTTGTAGATAGCCAGCGAAACGTTAGAAGTGACGGTGGTCTTCTCGCCGTTGAGAATGGCCTCGTACACATAAACGGTGTCGTTATCGTTGACCTTGGTGGTGCTCTTGAGCTTCAGGACATAGAGCGTGTCGGAAGCGGCAGAGGAGGCACCCTTGATTGTGGCGTCGTCCGCATCAATGAAGACATACTTCGCATAGGAGGTGTTATCGCTGTCCACAACATAGGAAGCGGTGACGGTTGCGTCAGCCTTGACCGTGATGGTGGGGACGTTGGCAATGCCGGTGTAGGCCGTGACGTTATCCTTGCTGTCGACCACGACGAAGATGGTGGAGGCGTTGGCGCGGAAGGTGGAGGCGTTGCCGAACGCGATCTTGCCGTTCTCGGTCAGCTTCTGAGTTCCTCTGGCGCTGACGGAACCGGTGGCACCGGTAGCGAGCTTTTCAAGCGTGTACTTGTCGCTGCTGACGGTGTACTTGTACCAAGCACCAGTAGTGGTTTCGGTAACAGCAGAGTCGTCAGAGTACTTATCCTTCAGCACGATGGTCTTGGTGGTGCCATCGGTGAAGTAGGCAATGGCGCTGTAGCCGCCGGTAGAGAAGGTACCGCTCTTGGCGATCTCCTGAATGTAGACATAGGTGTTCGCGCCAACGATCGCTTCATCAACATAGTAGATGTAGGTGCCGTCGGTAACAACCGTCGCCTCAGAGCCGAGATCATAGTTCACAGCCTTGCTGTTCGCGCCGGTAGTGGGGATCGTCGCGGCATAGCTGTATTTGGTGCCGCCGATGGTGACGCTGTCGCTCTCATCGAAGGTGGAAACGGTGCCGGTCACGATGGTGGCAGCCTTAACGCTCTTGACCGTCTTGCTGGAAGCGGTAGAACCGGCAGCGGTAACGAGCAGATAGTCAT
Source organism: uncultured Oscillospiraceae bacterium (assembly GCA_937915075.1). GTDB lineage: Bacteria > Bacillota > Clostridia > Oscillospirales > Oscillospiraceae > Hominicoprocola. The sequence goes on along the minus strand of CALDMA010000311.1, from coordinate 1,228 downwards.
CCTTCTTCACATCGGAGATGGCGAAGTCCTCGCCGTCCAGAGAAGAAACGGTGAAGGAAGCGTTGCTCTTGAGGGATACGGAAACGGTGTCCTTCTTGGCATTGTAGTTGTCGGTAGCCTTGACAACATAGGTGTTGATGGTCACGAGCGTGACAGCGTTGGTGTCGGTATCGACATAGATCTCGGTGACAGAGCCATTACCGCCAGTAACAGCAGTAGAGTTGTTCTTGCCGAGGGTGATCTTGGCACCGCTGGCGTTATAGGTGCTGTCCGCAGTACCGTCAACGTAGAGGGTGAGCTTCGCGTCGGCATCAGCCTCAGCACTGCTCTTGAGCGCATCGGCAACGGTGCTGCCGAGAGTCGCGTACAGCTTGGCCTGGGTGACCTTGCCGGTCAGGGTGTAGTCAGCACCGGAAGCGTACTGGCCGACCTCGTTGGCCTTGTACTTCCAGCTCTCGACCTTACGACCGAAGGCATCGGTGCCGGCGGAAGCAGTGAACTTGAGGTCGGAGCCATACAGCTTCTCAACGAGCTGCTGGGTGCCGTTGACGGTAGCCTCGGAACCGCCGCGATAGTCATCACCGCTGGTGCGCTTGACCTCGTTGCGGGTAGCATTGACAACGACCTTGGTGCCGTCGGAGGTGGAAACGCTGGTGCCGCCCTGATACTCGACGCAGGTGGCCTTCAGGGCGTTGTACGCCATCTGAGCGGCCTGCTCACGGGTGAGGACAGCGGAAGCGGAGATGCTCAGGCCCTTGAACAGATCGTTCTTGTTGGCGTCGCGGGCGATGGCGATGGTGTAATCCGTGCCGATGTAGCCCTCGGTCTCAGCGCTGTAGCCGAGCGCGCAGAGCAGCATTTTGGCGAACTGCACGCCGGTGACCTTGGCGTCGGGAGCGAACGTCTTGTCGCCCATACCGGCCACGTAGCCGGCACCCGCGCAATACTCGACAAAGCCGGCATACCATGCGCTGGCCTTGACGTCGGTGAAGACGGCGCCGGTGCCGACGATGGCGTCAGCGGTAGTCTTGCCCAGGTCGAGGTACGCGATGATCTTCGCGGCCTGCGCACGGGTCAGGGTATCCTTGGCGTTGAAATTCTGATTTTCATCGCCGATGAGAACGCCAACGGCGTTCATGACTTCGACGGCTTCCTTATAATCGATGCTGTCCGCATCCTTGAAAGCCGCGTTGCTGATGGTGACGAGGGACATGGACATGACCAGCGC
>CALDMA010000310.1 GCA_937915075.1 uncultured Oscillospiraceae bacterium | reverse complement strand
ACGATCCGGCGGTTGGTCTCCTCCGGCAGGCACTCGTCCTTGCAGCGGTTGCCCGCCTCCATGTGGAAGATGGGGATATGGAGCCGCTTGGCACCGATGACGGACAGGCAGGAATTGGTGTCCCCCAGCACCAGGACCGCGTCTGGCTTCGTCTCCGCCATGAGCGCGTAGCTCTTGGCGATGATGTTGCCCATGGTCTCGCCCAGGTCCTTCCCCACCGCGTTTAGATACACCTCCGGGTCGGCAAGGCCCAGGTCGTGGAAGAACACGCCGTTGAGGTTATAGTCGTAGTTCTGGCCGGTGTGGGCCAGCAGGGTATCGAAATACTTCCGGCATTTCGTGATAACGGCGGACAGGCGGATAATTTCCGGCCGGGTGCCCACGATGATGAGCAGCTTCAGCTTTCCGTTGTTGGCAAAGGACGCCATGGTGTCTCCTTTCCCGGCTCACACCGGTTCAAAAAAGGTATCGGGGCGGCTGGGGTCAAAGACCTCGTTGCAGGTCATGACCGTCACCAGCTCCTCCGTATCGCTCAGGTTGATGATGCTGTGGGTCCAGCCGGGGATCATGCGGACGGCTTCGATTTTCTCCCCGGAGACCCGGAACTCCACGGTTTCGTCCGTGTGGATATTCCGCTCCCGGATGAGGGCCGTGCCGTGGACCACGATGAACAGCTCCCACTTGCTGTTGTGCCAATGCTGGCCCTTGGTGATGCCGGGCTTGGAAATGTTGACGCTGACCTGGCCGCAGTCGAGGGTGTGGAGCAGCTCGGTGAAGCTGCCCCGCTGGTCCACGTTCATCTTCAGGGGGTACTTGAACCGCTCTGTGGGAAGATAGGTTAAGTAGAGGGAAAAGAGCTTCTTGGCAAAGGAACCCTCCGGCATCTTCGGCATGAGCAGCGTTTCCGGCTGGGCCTTGAACTCGGCCAGCAGGTCCACGATCTCTCCCAACGTGACCTTGTGAGTTACGGGAACGCAGCAGTAGCGGCCATTTTCCGTCAAGACAGTCTCCGTGCCGTCAAACTCGCAGCGCTGTTCCTTCCCCTCCAGCAGGTCGAACAGGCCCTCGATCAGATCGTCGATGTAGAGCAGCTCCAGCTCGGTGGAGCGGTCGTTGACGGTGAACGGCTCATCGTTGGCCACCGCCCAGCAGAAGGTGGAAACGGCGCTGTTGTACTTCGGGCGGCTGTGGCCCATGAGGTTGGGGAAGCGGTAGACGTACACCGGTACGCCCGTCTCCTTGCCGTAGGCAAAGACAAGGTCCTCCCCGGCCCGCTTGGAACGGCCGTAGGCACTGTCCCCGAAGCGGCCCGCAAGCGTGGCCTGAACCGAGGACGAGAGCATAACCGGGGCACGGCTTCCGTGCTTTTTCAGGCAGTCCAGCAGCCGGGCGGTCAGGTCCACGTTCCCGATCTGGAAGTCATCTTCCCTTTCCGGGCGGTTCACCCCCGCCAGGTGGAACACAAAGTCCGCCTTGGCGCAATAGTCCTCCAGCTCCTCCGGTGTGGAGCTATGGGTAAACTCGAAAATTTCTTCGATATGGATACCGGGGCGGGTGCGGTTTTTGCCGTCCCGGATATTTTTCAGGTTGTCGCACAAAGCCGTGCCCACCATGCCGCGGGCGCCGGTGACGAGAATGTTCATGTTACTTTTCTCACTTTGCCAGCTCGTCCTGAATGTAGGCCAGGGCCGCGATGCGGGCCTTGGTCTCTGCCACGTTCAGGATGCGGGTGTTATTGGAATTGAACTCCGTGAGGGCGCTGCGGTGCTGGTCCCCCTCGGAGAAAAACTTGTCGTAATTCAGGCTGCGGTTGTCGGCGGGGACGCGGTAGAAGTTCCCCATATCCTCCGCCTTGGCGCACTCCTCGTTGGTGAGGAGGGTCTCGTAGAGCTTCTCGCCGTGGCGGATGCCGATGACCCGGATATCCTCCTTTTTGCCGCCGAAGAGCTCGCACACCGCCTCCGCCTGGATCTGGATGGTGCAGGCGGGGGCCTTCTGGATGAAAAGGTCGCCGTTCTGGCCATGCTCAAAGGCGAAGAGGACGAGATCGACGGCCTCCTCCAGGGACATAATGAAACGGGTCATGGTGGGCTCGGTGACGGTGATGGGCTGGCCGTTCCGGATCTGGTCGATCCAGAGGGGAATGACGCTGCCCCGGGAGCACATGACGTTGCCGTACCGGGTGCAGCAGATGCGGGTCTTCCCGGAGGTGCGGGACTTGGCCACCGCCACCTTTTCCTCCAGGGCCTTGGTGATGCCCATGGCATTGATGGGGTAGGCGGCCTTGTCGGTGGAGAGGCAAATGACGCTCTCTACCCCCGCCTCGATGGCGGCGGTGAGGACGTTGTCGGTGCCGATCACGTTGGTGCGGACGGCCTCCATGGGGAAGAACTCGCAGGAGGGCACCTGCTTGAGGGCGGCGGCGTGGAACACATAGTCCACCCCAACCATGGCGGACTGCACGCTGGCGAGGTCCCGGACATCTCCGATGTAGAACTTGATCTTGCCCGCCGCCTCCGGCAGCTTCGCCTGGAATTCGTGGCGCATGTCGTCCTGCTTCTTCTCGTCCCGGGAGAAAATGCGGATCTCGGCAATATCCGTGGTGAGGAAGCGGTTCAGCACGGCGTTGCCGAAACTGCCGGTGCCGCCGGTAATGAGTAAGATCTTGCCCTGAAAAATCGAATGGTTCATAGTTCAGCAATTCTCCTTGAGTATATCGGTCAGGTTTTCGAAAAAGGCTGCCCTGCGAAAATGGGCTTCGTAGTAACGGCGGGCATTTTCCCCATAAATACGCAGACGCTCCGGCGCGTCCGCCATGGAGGCAAGGGCCTCCGCCAGGGCATTGGCGTCCTCCGCGGCCACGCAGACGCCGCAGTCCGCGTCCGCCACCACGGCGGCGGTCTCGCCGTTGATGGCCCCGGCCACCGGCTTCCCGGCGGCGAAATAGGACTGCACCTTCCCCGGCAAGGTCAGTGACAGGACAGGGACCGCCTTCAGCGTCACCAGCATCACATCGGCCATGGCGTAGAAGTCAGGCATCTCGGACACGTCCCGCCGTCCGTAAAACGTGACGTTGGGCAGGCCCTCCGCCAACCGGCGGCAGGCATCCAGCCGCACGCCGTCCCCCACGATGTGGAAGCGGATGTCCGACCGGCCCGCCAGCTTCTGCGCCGCTTCGATGATCGTTTCCACCGACTGCATCTCGCCGATATTTCCAGCGAACACGGCGTTAAATACGCCGGGATGGGGCGGGGCGGGCGGCAGATGGTCAAACAGCTCCTCCGCGTATTGCGGCAGATACACCAATTTGGCGTCCGGCAACTTCAATGTGGTGCGGAAGTAGTCCGCAAAGCCCTGGGACGTGACGGCGATGGCGTCCGCCCGGCGGTAGATGCGGCGGGAGATATGCCAGAAAACACGGTAGACCGGGGAGCCGGGACGGATGCCGCCGGCGGCCAGACTCTCCGGCCAGAGGTCCAGACAGTAGAGCACGGTCTTCTTTCCATGGCGCCTGGCCCAGTCCAAAGCCCCCTCCGCCATCATGACGGGGGAGAGCTGGTTGACCAGCACCACGTCAAAATCCTCCTCCAGCCGGGAAAGATACCGTTTGGAGGCGAACACAAAGCTGTAATAATTCCAGAAGCGGTGGAGCACCCCCCGCTTGCGGGGATGGATGGGGCAACGGTGGACCCGCACCCTATTGATCATCTCGTCCCGGTGGGCCGCGCCCTCATAACCGAGATAAATTTCCCCCTCGGGATAGTTGGGCGTCCCAGTGACGACGGTCACGGCATGGCCCTGGGCCGCCAACGCTTCGCAGATGTCAGAAACGCGGAAGGGCTCGGGCTTATAATATTGACATACCACCAGAATTTTCACGCCGGAGCCCTCCTTTCGTCAGTTGTTTCCGTTTTTCGCGGCCAGGTACTCCCGCACCTCCTGCCGCAGCCCCTCTTCAAAGGGCATGGGGTCGTAGCCGAAATCCCGGACAGCCTCGTCATGGGGATAGGCCCGGCTTTCGCACAGCCGCTGCACCTTTTCCCGCATGTCGATCTTGGTCAGGCTCAATAGATAAATGCCCCACGCGCCCGCGTAGGCGATGGGGAACGGTACGCTGAGGTATTTCCGGGAAACGCCCAGCTCGTCCGCGATGATGCGGAACAGGTCGATGAGCAGCACCTCGTCCCGGCCGGAGAGCACGTAGTCCTTTCCGGCGGTCGCCTCCAGACGGTTCAGCACCTGTAAATAGGCCCGGCCCAGGTCCCGGCAGTTCACCGGCTGAAGCAGATAGTTGGCGTGATCCACCACTGGCATGGGGCTGAGCTTGTCCACCATCTTGATGAACTTCACAATATTCTGGTCGCCCAGGGTGCCGTAGATCATGGTGGGGCGCAGAATGGTCAGGCCGATGCCGTTCTGCCGGCACAGCGCGGCCACCTCCCCGTCAATTTTCCGGTATTCCTCCCCTGCCGCCTTATACTTGGAGTAGATGCCGGTGGTGTGGACCAGCACCAACCGCTTCACACCGTTTCGGGCGGCGGCCTTCGCCAGCAGCGGGGATTTTCCGATGCCCGCGATATGCAGTACCACGTCAACGCCCTTTGTCAGGGTATCCACATAGGCAGCGTCCGTCAGGTCGCCGGGGCAGTATTCCGCCTCCGGCAGCAGCTGCCGCACAAAAGCGGCCCGTTCCAGAGAATGCACGGCAAGGCGCAGGGCGTATGGCTCCCCCAAGCCGCCCCCAGCGATCAGCCGGGCCAGCACCAGGCCGGATTTTCCGGTGATGCCTGTGATCAGCAGCGTTTTCATTTCGCCGCACCCTCCTTTTCCTTCTCCTGCTCCGCCAGCGTTCCGGTGCCGCCCTCCACCACGCCGTCGTGCCGGAGCACCGCGCCGATGGTGCCGAAAAAGCATTTGCAGTCAAAGGCAAAGCTGAGACGCTTCACGTACTCGCCGTCGTAGGCGGCCTTCTCTTCAATGGTCAGCTCGTCCCGGCCGTTGATCTGGGCCCAGCCGGTAAGGCCCGGGCGCACGTCGTTGGCGCCGTATTTATCCCGCTGGGCGATCAGGTCCTCCTGGCTCCAGAGGGCGGGCCGGGGACCGATGACCGCCATATCCCCCTTGAGGATGTTCAGCAGCTGGGGCAGCTCGTCCAAGCTGGTTTTCCGCAGGAAGCCGCCTACTCGGGAGATGTACTGCTCCGGATGCTCCAGCAGATGGGTGGGCACATCCGGCGTGCTGACCTTCATGCTGCGGAACTTATAGAGCTGGAAATAGCGCTTGTGGAGCCCCACCCGCTTCTGGGAGAAAAACACGGGGCCGGGATCGTCGATCTTGATGGCGATGGCGATGATAAGAAAAATAGGCCACAGCACCAGCAGCCCGCACAGGGCCAGCAGAAAATCCAAAACACGCTTCAAACCATGTTGATACATACAACCGTTCCTTTACACCTTGGCAGACGCCGCTTCCCCCTGCTCCGGAATTTCCACGGTCTCGCCCTGGCAGGCGTTGACTTCCTCCGGCTCATGGAAGGTGGGCACCACCCGGTGCAGCACCTGCCGGATGCAGGACACGTCCTCCGTCCGCAGGGTCTTGTCCAGTGCGTCCCGCAAAAGGGTCAGCTTCCGTTCCAGCTCCTCCGGGGTGATGAGGGGCTGGTGCTCGATATAAATTTTGTCGTTCTCCGTCCTGACCGTGTCGTTGCCCGCGATGAGCAGCTCTTCATAGAGCTTTTCGCCCGGGCGAAGGCCCGTTTCGATGATGTCGATGTCGACGTACGGCTCAAGGCCGGAAAGGCGAATGAGGTTTTCGGCGAGGTCGAGGATCTTCACGGGCTTGCCCATATTGAGCACGAACAGCTCGTTCTGCCGCGCCATCGCGCCCGCCTCCAAAACGAGGGAGGCGGCCTCGGGAATGGTCATGAAGTAGCGGATGATGCGCGCGTCCGTCACGGTGACGGGGCCGCCCGCGGCGATCTGACGCTTGAAGAGCGGGATGACCGAGCCGTTCGAGCCGAGAACGTTTCCGAAACGGACGGCGGCGAAGGTGGTGCCCGAGCACTGCGCCATGGACTGCACGATCATCTCGCACAATCTCTTGCTCGCGCCCATGACGTTGGTGGGGTTGACGGCCTTGTCGGTCGAGATCTGAATGAACTTCTGCACGCCGTAGGCATCTGCGGCGCGGACGAGGTTGAGCGTGCCGAAGACGTTGTTGCGGATCGCCTCCTGCGGGCAGGATTCCATGAGCGGGACGTGCTTGTGCGCCGCGGCATGGAACACGACCTCGGGACGGTAGGCATTCATCAGGCGCATGAGCCGCTCGCGGTCGCGGATGGAGCCGATCTCGACGGCGAGGTCGAGGTCTGCGCCGTATTGGAATTTCAGCTCCTGCTGGATGTCGTAGGCGTTATTTTCGTAAATGTCGAAGATGACGAGCTTTTTGGGGGAATATTTCGCGATCTGGCGGCACAGCTCGCTGCCGATGCTCCCTCCCCCGCCCGTGACGAGCACGGTCCTGCCATGCAGGAGAGCCTTCACCGGCGCGGGGTCGAGCGTGACCTCGTCGCGGCCGAGCAGGTCCTCGATCTGCACCTCGCGCAGCTGGGAAACCGTGGTGGTCTTGCCGATCAGCTCAAGCGTGCCGGGGAGGGTCATGACGTGAATGCCGGAGGCGGAGAGGCGGCGCAGCACCGCGCTGCGTTCGCTGTCCGGCAGGGAGGGAATGGCGAAGATGGCGTTGGTCAGGCCGACGGCGGACATTTTCTCCACCGCCTCGTCCAGTGTGCCGCGCACGGGTACGCCGTGGAACATTTTGCCGCGCTTGGTGCGGTCGTCGTCAAAAAAGCATTCCGCGCGGTAGCGGCTGGCGGGGTTCTGCCGCAGCTCCGAAACGAGCTGGGCGCCCGCCTCCCCCGCGCCGAGGATGGCGACGGGAATAAGGGAGCCGCGGTCGCGCCGCAGGACGCGCGTGCGGTAGCCGCGGTAAAGAAAGCGGACGGTCAGCATACCCAGCACCCACGCGCAGGCGATGCCGAGGAGCAGGACGAAGGACATCGCACCCATGCGGGAGGCACGGGCGATGACCTCATAGGCCGCAAAGCCGCACAGTGCCGCGGCGAGCAGGCTCAAATACTCCTGACTTTCCGCGTAGCGCCAGAGGCTGTCGTAGGTTTTGAAGACGAGCTGGAAAAAGACCGTGCTCAGGTACAGCAGAGCGACGTGTCCGTCGATGTCACCCGCCGCGCCGACCTCGGCATAGTCGAAGTGGGAATAGACGAGCAGAAAGAACGCGACGGACGCCGCGAAGATCAGCGCGTCGCAGAGAAAGAGAATTTCTTTTCGGAAACGCCTCATGATTTTTGAGCAGTCCTCCATTTGCATACAAATTCGAGTTTATTGTACTACGCCTTTTGACGCTTTGCAACAGAAAATCGGCTGTTTTTCCGCATTTCGCGCCGGAAAAAGCTGCCGTCCGCGGGAAAGAGCGGACGGCAATTCTTTCTTAACGAAAACTTTACAGCTCCTCAAAGCAGGAGTAGGCGGGATAGTAGCGGTAAGGAATGGGCTGCGGGATGGCGGCGGAGCGGTTCTTGAGGATGCGCAGCTCGATCTCGCGCGGGTCGGCGCGCTTGGCCTCGTCGATATTGAAGTTCGGCCTGCCCGCGCCCTTCGCCTGAAGGCCGATGAGGACGTCCGCGGAGTAGTCGATGCCGCCGGATTCCTTGAAGGCGGACATGGAGACCTCCATATTGTAGTTCTCGCGGTTGAAGGAGGAGATGGCGAGGATCGTCAGCTCCTGCTCGCGCGAGAGCTTTTTGAGCGAGCAGACGATGCGGTCGAGGTTCTGCTTGTCGGTGAAGTGGACGTCCACGGGGGCGATGATCTGGAGGTAGTCGATAAGGACAACGGGATGTACGCCGGTCTCGCGGATGTGGCGCGCGACCTCGGCACGGAGAAAGTCGAGGGACGTTTCGTGGTCGCCCTCGCGGAACCAGAGGTGCTTGGCGTAGGAGCCGTAGCGGGCTTTCGCTTCCGCGAGGTGCGCGGTCTCAGCGGGCGGATAGTGGGGGTAGCGCTTGCCGTCGAGCACGCCGCGGACTGTCTTGGAGAGGGATTTTTTGGAGGTGGCGTCGGCAAGGAAGGTCTCGCGACTGACGGAGCGGGCCATGAGCTCAAAGGCGGTCATTTCGAGGGAGAAGACGAGGACATCCCTCCCCTGCTGCGCGAGCTGGTCCGCGAGCTGCATGCAGAAGGCGGTCTTGCCGAGGGAGGAAATGGCGCCGAGGACATAGAAGCCGTCGTAAAGTCCACCGTCGAGCGCGCGGTCGAGCGCGGGAAAGCCCGTGGAGAGCGCGGGGCGCGCCGCCTGCGCGGCGATGTAGGCGTCGAGCGCGTCCATCTGCCCGCCCGCGGAGAGGGTGTCGTAGGCGGGAGGCAGGTGGGCAAGGCGGTCGGAAAGGCAGCGGGCGAGGAAATCGGCGGCCTCGCCCGCGTCGGCGCAGAGCAGTTCATTGAGGTCCTTGCCCTCGGGCTGCGGAGGACAGCGGTAGAGCCACGGAAATTCGTCCGTGAGGGCGGTCGCCCACTCGTCGCCCGCGCGGTCGTTGTCCGGCAGGAGCAGAATGGGGGCGTAGGGCGCGAGGGTGCGGAGGAGCGCGGCGATCTTGGTGCGGTTGCCGCTGCCGTTCATCGCGCAGGCGCGGAAGCCCAGCTCCTCGGCGCTGAGCGCGTCGAACACGCCCTCGACGAGGAAAACGGGCTCGTCTCCGCGCAGAAGGCTGCTTTGAAACAGCGGGGACGGCACACCCTTTTCGTTGAGGTATTTTTTTTCGGTGGTGGAGCGGCGGACGATGTGGCCGTCGTCACAGGGCAGGACGACGCAGGAGAGCGCGCCGTCGTAGCCGAGGGAGAAGCGCGCGGCGGTCGGCTCGCTGATGCCGCGGGAGGAGAAGTAGGTGGTCTCGCCGCGGTGCGCGGCGCAGGAGGTGAGGTAGGCGGCGGTCTGCTCGGGGGTCATGGTGAGGTCTCCCCTTTCGGTGTGAGCTGCGGGCCGGTCCTCCCCTCCCCTGCCGGCGGCGCGGCGGGTAGGTTCCGATGTGGGGCGGGAAACGGTCACGTCGCCGCGGCCGTAGAGTCGGCTCGCCTCGGCGAGCGCTTCGAGCGGCGAGGAATAGGAGTGGTCTAAGGCGAGGAGGTCGAAGAGGTCGTAGTCTGCCCCACAGGCAAAGCAGTGGACCTTATGGCGGCGCGCGTCGTAGGCCATCGAGGGGTTGCGGTCGGGATGCTCCGGATTCAGGCAGCGGAAGCGCCGCCGGGGATCGATGCCGCGCGCGCGGAGATAGTCGGCGAGGTAGGGGCGGAGCGTGTCAAAGGTGTCGGGCATGGGAAGGGTGTCCTTTCGGTGGAAGTTTTTGAGGATAGTATAGCACAGCCACCCTCCCGCAGCACTGCGGAGGATGGCTGTAAATTATCTTAAATATCCATAAGGAGCAGTGAGTCGGACAAGAAGTGGTAAAAAATCCCTTAAAAAACAGAAAAAAGAAAGGGTGGGAAATGATTTTTTGCACGATTAGAAGCAGGAACTGCACGGGTTGAAGTCGCCGCTGCACGATGAGAAGTGGGAGGAAAAGGTGTAGTTTGCCCGCTCTGGGGAAAAGTTATGCATGTTTCACGTGAAAACACGGTGTTTTTTCGGATTTCGGGAGGTTTATGCGCACTCTTTTGCACAGAAGCGGACGGAGAGGGGGAAAAGAGGCGGAAATGCGGCGGTCCGGACGGCCGGCGGGCGCGGAGAAGCGACTTGCCTTCGTGCAGAAGGTGCGGGGCGGCTCAGGCTTCGGCGGGCGCTTTCTCCCCCGCTTCGGCGGGCGGTTCGGGTTTTTTGCGGCGCTTTTTGCCGCTCTCGAGCTGCTTGGCCATGCGCGCGCGCTCGAGCTTGTGCGCGTAGTCCTGCATCGTCTCGTCGATGCCGACGGTCATCTTGCCCGCGAGGAAGGAATTGATGTTGTCGTAGTCGAAGGACATATGGATGGAGCCGTTGGCGATGTTTTCGATCTCCTCCACGGCTTTATTGAACGGGCGGATGATCGCCTCGTCGTAGTTGCGGTTCTTGACCTCCTCCTTGGTCGGGAGGCCGATGTACTGGATGATGTCCTCCACGCGGACAAGGAAGTTGCCCTCCTCGTCGAGCGGCGCCTTGCGGGCGCGGTAGTAGAGGTAGTAGGCGAGGCGGTAGGCGTTTTCGGAAAGCTGGCCCATCCAGTCCGGAATGAGCTGGTAGTACTGCGTGAGGAAGAGGCGCACGTTCTCGGCAAAGGCGATGTGGACCTCGCCGGTGTATTTTTTGATGTTGGCCTCGGTGGCGAGGTGCGTGATGTAGAAGGATTCGAAGTACTTTTTGTAGGATTCGGCGGTGAGCTTGAGGTTGGTGATGGACTGGACGTCTTTTTTCAGCTGGCGGTACGCCGCGTCGCGGCTCGCGAGCCCCGACCACGCCATGTAGTCGGCGATGTTGAAGTCCGCCGCGTTGCCGCGCCAGCCGTCCCGGTTGCCGCACATGAGGGTGTAAATGAGGAGACGGTGCGCCGTCCACGAGAGGTTCTTGGTATATTTATCGACGGCCTCGAAGATGAGCGTCATCTCGTAATCCTTGTTTTTGTAGGAGATGGACTGGTTGCCGTAGGCGTCGGGCTGGGAGTAGGTGACGGTGATGCCGTTGCTCGCGGGGTGGAACTCGCGCCCGCGCTTCATGTTCGCCCACACGCCGCAGATGAAGTAGGTCGCGGGGCTGTTGCCGACGGTGTCGTACTCCGTTTCGCGCGTCAGCTTCGCCACGGAGTCGGCGTAAATGTCGATGAGCGCCGAGGCGAAGGTCACCGTTTCCGGCGCGCTCTCCCCCGCGAGGGCGGCGAGCTTTTCCGGCGCGGAGAGGTCGTTTTCCGCGAGGAAGGCGTCCATGAGCGGGTAGATGCGCGTGAAGTCGTACTCCGCGCACTGCTTGGCGAAGGACTTCGGCTTGCTCTCCGCGAGCGGCTTGAGCTTATGGTAGGTCAAGAGCATCTCGGCGAACTGGTCCGTTTCGAGGAAGCGCGCCGGCGCTTCGCGGCGCAGCGCGTCAAGCGACTCGGTGAAATGCGGCATGGGGACACCTCCCGCGTAAAAGTTGTGGTTTCGAGAGGGATTATAGCATAAGCGGGAGAAAAAGGCAAGCTTTCTCATACGCGCGTGCCGTTGACGATCTTGCGGATCTGGCGCTCGGAAAGGCGGAACTGCGACGCGAGCGCACGGTAGTTGCCGCCGTTGAAGCGGGCGCGGATCTCGCGGTCGCGCCCGTCGCGGCGCAGGGTCTCGCCCTTGGGGATGTACAGGCTCTGCCCGCCGCAGAGCTCCACGAGGGTGAGAAAGCCGTCGAGCCCGAGGACCTCGACGAGGTCGGCGTACTCCGCGGGAATGTCCGAGGGGCGAATGGCGCTGAGAAGCTGGATGTTGGTTGACATAATAGATTATACTCCTCAATTTGTAATAGGCATGGGTTTGGGGGGAAAAGGACTGGACAGAGCGAGAGAAAATGCATATAATAAGAAAAAACATTAGGGAAACGGAGGGGTGTACCGTGGCGGAAAAATTGCCCTATGACGGTATTTTAGTGGAAAATGCGCGCCTGGCTGTCTCGGCGGAGCTGAAGAGAAAGCGGGTGCTGAATAAGCCGATCGCGGAGTTTGATCCCAAGGACGGAAAAGTGTATCTGGTATACAGCGACGGGAGAAAAGAGGCCGTCGGAAACGCGATGCAGAGAGGAAGATACAGTGAACGGTGCAAGGAAAAAGCCTGAGATCATCGTATTTGCCGGACCGAACGGCTCCGGCAAGAGCACGATCACCGGTCCGCTCCGCCCTCAGTCCATGCCGTATATCAATGCGGACGAAATACAAAAGGCCTTATGCTGCACTAATTTGGAGGCTGCTCAAAAGGCGGAGGCGCTGAGAGAGTCGTATTTGGCGGCGCACAGGAGCGTCTCCGCTCCGCGAGCACCGCTTTTGACCGCGCAAAAGCGGTGAGAAAACGCGCAAGGGCTGCGCCCTTGACCCCCGAAACTGCCGGGGGAAAACTGACTTTTCGGGAACGGTATGAGGGTGCATGGGCTTCTGACGATTTGGCGTGCTTCTTGCTCCGCTCAGCCGCTGCTGCGCATCTGGTACGGAAACTCACGTGAGTTTTGTCCGAAACCGCACCGCACCAGCGGAAAACGTGGCAGAGGGAAACGAAACCCCACAGAGCGGCGGCGGAAGGCGTTGCAGAGGGAACGAAACCGCACCGCAGAGCGGCAGCGGCGGCAAGGAGCAGACCAAATCGAAAGCCGCGACCGGTTTGGAGCGCAGTCCTTTGCGCAGCGTGGGCAGCATCGACCTTATACTGGCTTACAATGGCAGGGTCAAGGGGCTTGCCCCTTGTTGTCTCTTGGGGTTCCAAAGGGGATATTCTCTTCAACTAAGAGAATATCCCCTTTGCTTTGCTGCCGCGGGGAGGGCGGCAAGGGGTCACAGGCGCAGGGCGGAGAGGTCGAGGGGGGCGCTCCCCTTCCGCGCCAGCGTGCGCGCGCCCTCGAGCGCGTCGGGGCCGTCGTCGTGCGCGCCCATCGGGAACTCGGCGAGCTGCTGGAGGAGCAGCGTCTGGTCGCGGCGAAAGAGAATGTAGCCGTTGCGGATGTCCGGCTGGAGCGATTCGACGCGGAGCGTCTTATCCTCCGTCGCGCGGACGCCCTGAATGGGCAGGTACAGGCCCGCCTGTGCGCTCGCGCGGGCAAGCTGCTCCTTGAGGAACCACTGGAACTGGTTTGTCTCCGCGCCGAAAAGCGTGTAGCCGCGGCCCGTTTCGCGGCGCAGCAGGCGCTCCTTCTCCAGAATGTCCGAGATAATACGGTCCGGGTGGCGGCGGGCAAGGTCCGCGTCGTAGACGTAGGCCGTGCCGCTGTCGCCGTCCACGGCGAGGGTGACGATGGCGGAATAGTCGCTCTGCGCCGTGCGGCCGAGCGAGGGGTCGCAGTAGCCGTAAAACCGGAAGCGCGGGGCGCGGAAATCGACCTCGTCGGGGTTGAAAAAGCGAAACCACTGGGGCGAAAACAGGCAGTCGTCGGGGTTCACGGGCTGATTGAGCATCTCGGACTGAAAGGCGCTCTCCCCTTCCGCGAGACGCATGACGCGCAGGTCGTAGTACGAGAGCTTCTCCGGCCAGAGGACGCGCGCGCCGGTGAGCATTTCCTTGCGGTGGCGGTAAAAAAAGGCGTGCGCGGTGCGCTCGCGCTTCGGGTCGGCGAGGTCGGTGTAGAGCTTTTCCCAGTCCTCCCAGAGCGGCGAGGCGCTGTCCGAGAGGATCGCGCGGTAGGTGCGCGACCGGAAGCCCGGGTTTTTCAGCACGCGGGCGAGCAGCGCGTCGTGGTGGAGGACGGTGCCGATCATCAGAAGGTCTGTGTAGCGGTCGCCGGACTTGCAGACGGCCTTATAGAACCACGCGGCGAGCTTGTCGCGCTGCTCGGCCGTGCGGACGCCCTCGTCGTTTTCGATGTCGTCGCAGAGGATGAGGTCGGGGCGGCGCTCGTGGTTGCGCCGTCCGCGCAGCTTCTGCCCCGAGCCGACCGCGTCGATGCGGCAGCCGTTGGCGAGGAGGATCGAGGAGGTCTTCCACGTCTTCTTCCCCGGCTGCTCGCCGAAATCGCGCAGAATGCGCGGATTTTCCTCCAGCTCCGACTTGATCGCGTCGAGAAAGCCGACCGCCTGTGTCTCTGTGTCAGAGACAAGTAAGATGTAGCGCTTGTAGCCGTAGAGCGCGGCGTGGAGCGCGTTTTTGAGGCTCATGACCGTCGATTTCGCGTGGCCGCGCGGGGCGGCAACGGCGGTGCGCGTGCCGGTTTTCGACAAAATTCGACCAGCTTCGCGCACGGGGTCGGCTCCGTCCATCACGCGCTCGCGCCAGAGGGCGTCCAGCGCGCGGTGGAACGGCGGCGCGGGGAGCGAAAAGTAGTGCGGGAGGTAGTATTTCCCGAAGTATTCGAGGTCCGTCGCCGCGCGGCGGTAGTCCGTTGTGTCCGCGCAGAGGGCGGCGAGCGCCGCGGCGCCGGGCTTTTCCGGCGCTTCCGCCGGCTCCGGCAGGGCGTTCGCGCCGCGCGGGCCTGCTTCTTTCATGGGTGCGCCGCGCGCGGCGGCGCTTTCTTTCGGTTTCGGCATGGTGCTCCTTTCTGGGAACGCATTTTGCGAAGCGCTTCCGAGAATGGGGCGCACGGGGGCGGATGTCACCCTTTCCGGTGCAACAAGGGCATCGTTTTTTGAAAAAATGCGCCCGAAAGGGGCGGTTTTCGCAAGGGTGGTTCTCTTTGCGAAAGAGAAC
>CALDMA010000309.1 GCA_937915075.1 uncultured Oscillospiraceae bacterium | reverse complement strand
TACCGTATCATAACCGCAAGCGCCCGACCGTTGGTCGGGCGCTTGTCTTTTGTGCGGGCGTATGGTAGAATGGCTGTGAAGCAGGAAACAAACCGGAGACCGCAAACGGAGGGGAACATGAAAAGAAAAGGAATGATCATTCTTGCGATGCTTCTTGTATTTGCCATAGAGGTCTGCCTGATCTACGCACTCAAGGGCAAAATGGACACGCTTTTGCAGCTCACGAAAATCTTTTCGGTGTTCCTACTTGTCCTGCTTGCGGGTCGGTTGAGAGATGCGGGAAAGAGAGAGTAAGCGTTTCGGTTTGCCGAAGAGTGACGGAAGCCACAGAGAATAAAAGAAGAGGAGCGCCGCTCGGCGCTCCTCTTTGCTGTGCGGTTTTATTTCGCTTACGCGAGAGCGGCCGTGATAATGGCCATCGAATAGCAGCGCAAGGCTGCGCCTTGCCTGCTGTATGCCCGATTGGATCCACGGCGCTGCCGCGCCGCCCCGCCGTTGGCGGGGCCCCGGTCGATCCGATGGCTCGGGAGCTTACGCCAGAGCGGCGGTAATGATCGCCATCGAATAGACCTCCTGCGCGTTGCAGCCGCGGGAGAGATCGTTGATGGGGGCGTTCAGGCCGAGCAGGATGGGGCCGTAGGCGTCGAAGTTACCCAGACGCTGGGCGATCTTGTAACCGATGTTGCCCGCATTGATGTCGGGGAAGATGAAGGTGTTGGCATGGCCGCCGACGCCGTCGGTAATGTGCTTGGTCTTGGCGACGACGGGGGAGACCGCCGCGTCGAACTGGAACTCGCCGCCGATGGGGGTGTTGGGCATGGCGGCCTTGGCCTTCTCGCAGGCGTTGCGCATCTTGTCGACGTCCTCGCCCTTGCCGGAGCCGAGCGTGGAGTAGCTCAGGAAGGCGACCTTGGGGTCGACGCCGAAGATCTTCGCGCACTCGACGGTCTCGCGGCAGATCTCGACCAGCTCGTCCTCATTGGGCTTGATGTTGATGGCGCAGTCCGCCATGGCCAGCACCTCGTTCTCACCGGATGCGGCGGGACGGACCATGATGAAGCAGGAGGAGACGATCTTGTTGCCGGGCTTGGTCTTGATGAGCTGCAGCGCGGGACGCACGGTGTCCGCGGTGGAGTAGGTCGCGCCGCCGAGCAGGCAGTCGGCCTTGCCCATCTTGACGAGCATGGTGCCGAAATAGTTGCCCTTCTTCAGCGCGTCGCGGCACTGCTCGGGCGTCATCTTGCCCTTGCGCAGCTCGACCATCTGCTCGACCATCGCGTCCATCTCGGGATAGTTCGCGGGATCGGCGATCTCGGCGCCGCGGATGTTGAAGCCGGCGTCCTCGGCGGCCGCGGCGATCTCCTCGGGATTGCCGACGAGCACGGGCTTGAGGAAGTTACCGGACAGCAGACGGGCGCTCGCCTCGAGGATACGGGGATCGGTGCCTTCGGTAAAAACGATGGTTTTGGGGCTCTTTTTCAGGGTTGCGATCAGTTGACCAAACATATAGAGATTCCTCCGAATTTCTGTGCCGCAGGGGGGCGGCAGGAATTAACGGGAACAGTATACACCTCTTTTTTTCGCGTCTCAACACCAAATCATAAAAAATTTACAATTTTTCCATGATTTTTTGAAATGACGAAAAATGGGCCGAAATCCGCAGATGTTGTGCCGAAGGTGTACAAAAACGCGCAGATGTGGGGCGATGCCCAGCTGCCGCGCGCCGCGGGCGGCGAGCCCTTGCGGAAAGCGGGGGTTGACGCGGCGGGAAAAAGAGGGTATCATAGCATTTGTTACAAATTGTAACCTTTTTAACGTCTTATGAGCTTGCGGAGTGAACATGGAACAGCGCAAAGGGAAGAGACAACTGAATCAGGGCGCGCGCGTCAAGCGCACGGAAGGGAAAGAAAAGCGCGCCGAACGGAGCGCGGAGCATACGGCGCGGGAGACGTCGGCCGTCAGAGCGAAGCGGACGGCGAAGGCAAGAACAGCCCGCGGCGCGGAGACGTCGCTGGGGCAGAAGCTCAAAGCGGTCCACAGTAAGGTCCGCAGGGCGGTGCACGAATCCCGTGAGCGAAATTTTCCGGAATCCAACGGTGTGGCAGGCCAGCTGCTGCTTTTGCTGTGCGGCCTTGCGGCCTACTGGGGCGCGCTGGGACGCGAGAAGCTGCGCCTTGCGCGGCGCAGCCATATCCGCCGCACCGGCGGAACCTCCCGTGCCGCAAAATGGCGCAGGAAAAAGTATTACCCGCTTGCCTTCGGCGGTGCGGCGCTGGTGATCGCGGCGACAGCCGTTTTTGTCTCCCGCTATACCTTCGGCACCACCGTTATTTACGAGGGACAGGTCCTCGATACCGTAGCGAACGAGGTCGAGGCAAAGCGCGTCACGGCGAGCATCGCGGACATCACCTCGGAGACGCTGGGCAGAACGTTCACATTCTCCGACAGCTCCATTCAGTACACGAGCGGCCTGGTCGAGCGCAGCGCGGTCGTAGACCGCACCGAGCTGGAGGAGGAGCTGACCGACGAGATGGGCCTTGTCACGCAGGGCTACTCCCTCTATATCAACGACGAGCTGATCGGCTCGACGCAGTATGAGGGCGCGTTGGATGGTCTGCTCGATCAGCTCAAGGAGAGCTACATCTCCGAGGATACGCTGACCGTCGATTTTGTCGAGGATGTCCGCATTGCCAAGGGCTACGTCCCGACCGACAGCATCATGAACCTCGGCCAGATCGCCGAGATCCTCAACTCCACGAAGGAGGGCGAGGTGACCTACACGGTCGTCAAGGGCGACACCTGGAGCGGCATCGCCAACAGCCACGGCATGACGACCAAGGAGCTGCTTGCCCTCAACCCCGACTTCGACATCAACCGCCTGCAGATCGGCGATGAGCTGACGCTCTCCAACGCCGTGCCGTATCTGACCGTTATGGTCACCGAGCGGCAGAATTACGTCGAGGATATCCAATACGACATCACCTACACCGACGACGCGACCATGTACAAGGGCGACTACAAGGTCCTCTCCAAGGGCGTCTACGGCACGGCGGACGTCGTAGCGGACGTCACCTATGTCAACGGCGAGGAGACCGAGCGCACCGTCATCTCCAGCGTCACGCTCACCGAGCCGGTCACCGAGCAGCGCGCGCAGGGCACCAAGGCGCGCCCGAGCTGGTATCCCACCGGCAGCTTCCGCTGGCCGACAAGCGGCCGCATCACCTCCTACTTCGGCTACCGCAATACCGGCATCCGCGGCGCGTCCACCAACCATAAGGGCATTGATATTTCGGTGTCCTACGGTACGCCCATCTACGCGGCGGACGGCGGCGTGGTCAGCTTCTCGGGCTACAAGGGCGCGATGGGCTATGTGGTCATTATTGACCATCAGAACGGCTTTAAGACCTATTATGAGCACAATTCCTCGCTCTTGGTCTCAGCCGGACAGACGGTGTACAAGGGCCAGCAGATCGCCAAGGCCGGCCGCAGCGGCGTTGCCAGCGGCGTCCACTGCCACTTCGGCATCCAGTACAACGGCACCTATTATAACCCGCTGAACTATCTATCCTGACCCGAATTTGAAGGGGCGTCCGGCCGGACGCCTCTTTTTTTCGGCAAAACGGCAGCTTTTTCATAAAAAATGAGCCGCCGTGGCAATAAAAGGCTTGCAATCGGCATAAAGCTATGGTAATATGCTTATGTTATTTCAGTCGGTCAGGCAGAGTGGACTTTCGGTCCGCTCTTTCTTTTGCAATTTTTGCCTTGGACAAACACTTTTACACACGAAAGTGAGGGAGCTATGAAAAAGGTAACGGAGATCGTCGCGGAGCTCGCCCGCCCCGTTGTGGAGGAGCACGGCTGCACCCTGTGGGACGTGGAGTATGTCCGCGAGGCGGGGCAGTGGTACCTGCGCCTTTTGATCGACAAGCAGGGCGGTGTGGACATTCTGGACTGCGAGGCCATCTCGCGCGTCGTGAGCGACCTGCTCGACGAGGCGGACCCCATCGAGGGAAGCTATGTCTTTGAGGTCGGCTCCGCGGGAGCCGAGCGCCCGCTCAAGCGTCCCGCGGACTTTGAACAGTTCATGGGCGCGGACGTGCTGCTCAAGACCTACAAGCCGCGCGACGGACGCAAGGAGTTTTCCGGTGTGCTCGCGGGCTATGACAACGGCGCGGTGAGCCTGACCGTCGGCAGCGAAACGCTGCGCTTTGAAAAGCCGGAGATCGCGCTCGTGCGTCTCCGCTGTGACTTCTGACAACCACCACTTTATCATAAATTATAAGGAGCTTATTTCCATGAAATGCGATGAAATCTTTGCCGCTCTTGCAATGCTCGAAAAGGAGCGCGGCATTTCCCAGACCTTTATGATGGATAAGATCGTGCAGGCGCTCACCACCGCCTACAAGCGCGACCACGAGGGCGTGGAGAACGTGATCGTGGACGTGGACGAGGCAAAGCGCGACCTGAAGATGTATGTGCAGAAGGAGGTCGTCGAGGAGGTCGAGAACCCCGGCACGCAGATGTCTCTCGAGGACGCGAAGAAGCTCTCCGCCAAGTACGAGGTGGGCAGCATCGTCAATCTTCCGGTCGATAACGTCGAATTCGGCCGCATTGCCGCCGGCAACGGCAAGCAGGTCATCATCCAGGGCCTGCGCGAGGCCGAAAGCGGCATGGTCTACGAGGAGTACAACTCCAAGCAGCATGAGATCCTCACCGGCGTCGTCACCCGCATCGACCCGCGCAACGGCAGCGTCGCCCTGCGCATCGGCACCGGCGCGGAGGCGACCGACGCCATCCTCACCTCGGGCGAGCAGGTCAAGGGCGAAACGCTCGTCGAGGGCCAGCGCATCAAGGTCTATCTGGTGGACGTGCGCCGCCAGTCCCGCGGCCCGCAGGTCGTCATCTCCCGCACGCATCCGGGCTTGGTCAAGCGCCTCTTTGAGCTGGAGGTCCCCGAAATTTATGACGGCACGGTGGAGATCCGCTCCATCGCGCGCGAGGCGGGCAGCCGCACGAAGATGGCGGTGTGGAGCAACGACGCCAACGTCGACCCCATCGGCGCCTGCGTCGGCCCCCGCGGCCAGCGTGTGAACAACATTGTGGAGGAGCTGCGCGGCGAGAAGATCGACATCATCAAGTACAGCGACGACCCCGCGGAGTACATTGCCGCGGCGCTCGCGCCCGCCGACGTGGTCGAGGTCCGCATGGCCGACGACGGCAGCAAGGCCTGCCGCGTCATCGTGCCGGACGACCAGCTTTCCCTTGCCATCGGCAAGGAGGGCCAGAACGCCCGCCTCGCGGCGCGTCTGGTCGGCTATAAGATCGACATCAAGCCCCGGTCCTACAAGGACGAGGAGTAATTTGGGGGGAGGCAGTCCCGTGCAGAAAGTGAAGAAGCTCCCGCAGCGCCAATGTGTGGGCTGCCGCGAGAGGAAGGATAAGCGTGAGCTGATCCGCGTGGTCCGCTCGCCCGAGGGCGGGATCTCGCTGGATTTCAAGGGCAAAAAGCCGGGGCGCGGCGCGTACCTCTGCCCCGATCCCGAGTGCCTGAAACGGGCGAGAAAGTCCCGCGCGCTGGAGCGGGCGCTGGAGACCGCCATCACGCCGGAGCTCTACGACGAGCTGGAAAGGGAGATGGTGAGCGGTGGATAAGCTTTTGAATCTCATCGGCCTTGCCCAGAAGGCGGGCCGGCTGGCCGTCGGCGAGGAGCCGACCGGCGCGGCGGCGCGGGCGCGCGACGCGCGGCTCATTCTGGTCGCCGCCGACGCCGCGGAAAACAGCGTGCGTCGCGTGCGGCACTTTGCCGACGCGGGACAATGCCTCTGGTGCCGCATCGGGGCGGATAAGGACGCGCTCGGACGCGCGGTCGGCCGCTCAAGCTGCGCGATGCTGGCGGTCACGGACATCGGCTTTGCCGAGGCCATCGCAAAGAAGCTCGCCGAGGGCGACGAGCGCTTCGCCGAAACGGCGGAAAAGCTCGCGGTCAAGGCCCGGCGCGCCGCCGAGCGGCGCAGGGAGGCCGAGGCGCACGAAAAAAACGTCCGCACCGGCAAGAAGCGTCCGGCGAAAAAAACGGCGGAGGCGGGCGAAGCGGAGCCGAAGCGGGCGGAAAAGCGTCCCGCGGGGCAGGCTGCCGCGGGAGCGGGCGGAAAGCGCCCGACCGGCGCGCAGAGCCGCGGCGACGCGAAGAAGCCGAGCCGCGAGGAACGTAAGCGCAGCGCCGTCAAGGCGGCGGCAAGAGCGCGCTACGCGGATTCCCGACCGGTCAAGCGCGGCAAGGGCAGCGCGAAAAAAGAGAAGCAGTAATTCGGTCCCATCACATTTGGAGGTGTTATATTGGCTATTACGGAGAACAAGAACAAGGTAAGCAGTCTGGCAAAGGACTTCGGTATGCAGTCGAAGGATATCATTGCCATCTTGAAGGACTACACGGAGGCCCCCAAGGGTCACTCCCAAGTGCTGAGCGACCGTGAGCTGTCGATCGTATTCGACTATCTGACGCTGCACCATCAGGTGAAGATCGAGACGATCTTTGCCGAGACCTACACGGAAAAGAAGGAGGAGCCGAAGGCGGCTCCCGCTCCGGCCGCGAGCGCGCCCAAGGCCGCGCCCGCGTCCGCGGCGAACGCACAGCCGGGCGCCGCGAAGGCGGCGGCTCCGCAGACGGCCGCGCCCAAGGCGGCTCCCGCCGCGGCGCAGACCGCGCCGAGCAAGTCCACCGCCACGCAGCAGCCGACCACCCGCGTGCCGGAAAAGAAGATCGTGGACACCCGCAAGTCCACCAACGTCAACCTCGACAAGTATGATGAGAAGCTTCAGGACATGGCCGAGCGCAGCAGCGCCGGCGGCGGACGCCGCGACAACCTGAGCGCCGGCAAGGAGAAGTTCCGCAGCGCCGCAAACAAGAAAAACGGCAGGGGCGCGCCGACCTTCTCCAACAAGCGCCGCCAGGAGGAGGCCGAGAAGATGCGCCGCCTCCAGCTCGAGATCGCCAAGAAGACTCCGCTGACCGTCAAGATCCCCGACGAGATCTCCGTCGGCGAGCTGGCGAGCCGCATGAAGAAGACCGGCGCGGAGGTCGTCAAGTGCCTGATGAAGAACGGCGTTATGGCGTCGCTTTCCCAGATGATCGACTTTGATACCGCGTCCTTCGTCGCCGAGGAGCTCGGCTGCAAGGTCGAGAAGGAGGTCGTCGTCACCATCGAGGAGAAGCTCATCGACGACCATGAGGATACCGCCGACGAGCTCAAGCCCCGCGCCCCCGTCGTGGTCGTCATGGGCCACGTCGACCACGGCAAGACGAGCCTGCTCGACTATATCCGCAACGCGCACGTCGCTTCCGGCGAGGCCGGCGGCATCACGCAGCACATCGGCGCCTATCAGGTGCAGATCAAGGGCAAGCCCATCACCTTCCTCGATACCCCGGGCCATGAGGCGTTCACCTCCATGCGCGCCCGCGGCGCGATGATCACGGATATCGCCATCCTCGTCGTCGCTGCCGAGGACGGCATCAAGCCGCAGACCGTCGAATCCATCAACCACGCCAAGGCCGCCGGCATCCCCATCATCGTGGCGATCAACAAGATGGATAAGCCGGACGCGAACCCCGAGCGCATCAAGGAGCAGCTTACGAAGTACGACCTGCTGGCCGAGGACTGGGGCGGCGATACCATTGTCTGCCCGATCTCCGCCAAGACCGGTATGGGCGTGGATAACCTGCTTGAAATGGTCGCGCTGACCGCCGAGGTCGGCGAGCTCAAGGCCAACCCGAACCGCGCCGCCAGCGGCGCCGTCATTGAGGCGCGTCTCGACAAGGGCCGCGGCCCCATCGCGACGCTCCTTGTGCAGAACGGTACGCTCCATCAGGGCGATATCATCATCGCGGGCACGGCGGTCGGCCGCGTGCGCATGATGACCAACGATAAGGGTCAGAAGCTCACGAGCGCGGGCCCGTCCGTTCCCGTGGAGATCACGGGCCTCGGCGAGGTGCCGGGCGCGGGCGCGAACTTCAACGCCGTCGCCGACGAGCGCCTGGCGCGCGAGCTGGTCGAGCAGCGCAAGGCGGAGGAAAAGGCCAAGGCCAACGCACCGCTCTCCAAGGTCTCGCTGGAGGATCTGTTCAGCCAGATCCAGGCGGGCGAGATGAAGAACCTGAACATCATCGTCAAGG
>CALDMA010000308.1 GCA_937915075.1 uncultured Oscillospiraceae bacterium | reverse complement strand
AAGCGTCGCGACCTGGAACGCGCCCTTCTCCTTGTAGAGCGCGGTGATCGCCGCATCGGGCTGCGCGCCGTGCTCGATGGAGTCCACGCCGTTTTCCAGCGCCACGCGCACGCCCTCGGGGCTTTCCACGTGCGCGGCGACCTTCATGCCCAGCGCGTGCGCCTTATCGCAGGCCGCCTTCACCAGCGCGGGCTGCATCCGCAGCACGCCCGGCTCGCCGACGACCTCGGCGTCGAGTACACCGCCGGTGATCATGAGCTTGATGAGGTCCGGCTTTTCCGCCGCGATCCGCTCCACATAGGCCGCGGCCTCCTCCGGCGTTTTTGCCTCGTAGGCAAGGGAGCCGGCCATGTGCCCGCCGGGCACGGAGACCGCCATATTGGACGCCACTACGCGCGGGCTGAGGATCTTCCCCTGCGCGGCAAGATCGCGGATGATCGTGTCAAAATCCGCCACGCCGCCGACCGTGCGGATGGTCGTCACGCCGCTGAGAAGCTCTGTTTTCGCGTAGCCCTCGCACAGCTTCACACCAATGCGGCGCGTGAGCGCGTTGGAGGTGATAAGCTTCACGAGCTTCTTTGGGTCGCTCGCCTTTTTCTTCGGCTTGCCGGAGGCGGGCAGATGAACGTGCAGATTGATAAGCCCCGGCAGCACATACTGCCCGCCGAGGTCCACGACCTCATAGCCCTCGCGGCGCGCCGCAGCATCGGCGACCGCGCTGATGCGTCCGCCCTCAATATAAATATCGCGGCCCGTCTGTGGCGTCATCTTCTCCGTGCCGTCGAGCAGCACGCCGTTCGTGAGCACATAGTTTGTTTCATTCCGGAACATGGCATTTCCTCCGCTCTTTCCGAGTTTGCCTTATCATACCACACCGGGCTTGGAACTGGCAAACGGATTTTTTGCGCACTTCGTGCATTCTGCACAATTTCGGGCCGACATTGTTTGACCGAAAACGGGTGAAAAAGCCTTGCATCTGCCGCCGAACTGTGGTATCATCACAATAGTTACAAATTGTAACCTTTGATACCGTTCGGCGGTGCGCCCCGTCTGCGCCGCTTTTTCATGAGAATTTGAGGAGGATGCCCTATGAAACTGCGCCACGCGCTCCGCGGCACGGCTGTCGGCCTGCTGCTGGCGGTCTGCCTGACCACCCCCACCTTCGCGCTCACCGGCGTTGTGGACGTCGGCAGCAGCGTTCTGCGCGTGCGCAAGACCGCGAGCACCGGCTCCGCCATTCTCGATCAACTGCCGAGCGGCAAGCAGGTCGAGGTCGTGGACACCGCGACGAATGGGTGGTATGGCATTCAGCTCGGCAGCGTGAAGGGCTACGTCTCCGCGAGCTACGTCAAGCTGCTTGAGGAAGCCGCCCCCGCCGTCACGGCAGAAGCCAGCGCGGTGAGCGCTTCCGCCGCGCAGAGCGAGAGCACCTACGTCAAGGTCACCGCGGACGCGCTCAACGTCCGCACCGGTCCGTCCACCGACTATGCGGTCGCGGACGAACTCGCGCAGGGCAAGGTCGTCAAGGTTCTCGGTGCGCAGGACGGCTGGTATCAGATCAGCAGCGGCTACATCGACGCGGCGTACACCGAGGCCGCCACCTATGAGGAGGCGCTCGAGCAGCTTTACATCCGCGTCGTGCAGGGTCCGCTCAACATCCGCTCCGGCCCCGGCACCGGCTACACCAAGGTCGGCTCCCTCGCCAAGGGGCGCTGCGTGAAGGTCGTGTCCGTGCAGAATGGCTGGTATCAGATCGAGCAGGGCTACGTCAGCGCCGCCTATGTGGAGGAAACGGACTACACTCCCGCCGTCGCTTCGAGCAAGGGGCAGGAGCTCGCGAACATCGCGCTCCAATACGTCGGCTACAGCTACGTCTACGGCGGAGCCAGCCCGCGCGTCGGCTTTGACTGCTCCGGTCTTGTGCAGTACGTCTGCGCGCAGCTCG
Organism: uncultured Oscillospiraceae bacterium; assembly: GCA_937915075.1. Classification (GTDB taxonomy): domain Bacteria; phylum Bacillota; class Clostridia; order Oscillospirales; family Oscillospiraceae; genus Hominicoprocola. The sequence continues at coordinate 6,207 of CALDMA010000308.1, read as the reverse complement.
GCTACTCCATCAACCGCACCGCCTCCGCTCAGCTGCAAAACGGCGTTACCGTTTCGTGGGACGAGCTTGCCCCCGGCGACCTCGTGTTCTTCAAGAAGCCCGGCAGCACCACCTCGAAGCCCGTCACGCACGTCGGTATGTACATCGGCAGCGGTCAGTTCGTCCATGCCTCGGACTACGGCGTCGGCGTCATCGTCAGCAGCCTTTCCGACGCCTACTACACCACCGGCTATGTCAGCGCCCGCCGCATCGCGGTATAACGTCAAACCAAAACAGCAGGAGCCTGCGCAGCGCGCAGGCTCCTTTCCTTATGGCTTTTTCTGTCACGCCGGGTAGGCGCCGATGCGCGCGATCTCCGCATCACACAGTGCGCCGACCGCGTCGAAGTCCACGCAGGGGCGGTAGAGCGCTTCGAGCGCGTCATGCCCGCGCTTGGCACGCTTGAGGGACGCGACCGCTTCCTCCTCCAGCGCGCGGCGGACGCGGCGAATGAAGCGCAGGTGGGTCTTTTCGGCGCGGGTCAGCTTCTCCTCCGCCATCGCGTCGATGCGCAGGCGGCGATAAGGCTTTCCCTCATAGCGCACGCCCTCGCCGGTCGTGACGAACGCAAGGTCCCGCGCGGGGATCAGCAGATGCGCGATCTCCGCGGGCCGCAGCGGGTCGCGGCAAACCAGAACGTCCTCCCCCGCCTCAAGCGCCGCGTCGCGCAGCCGGCGCAGCACGGGCGCGGCAAGGCCGTAGCTGTCACACAGCTCATAAACGCGCGGACAGAGGGCGTCCACGCTGTCGAAGCGGCACACCCTGCCCTGGCAGGTCAGTCCGCCGAGAAAGACATCCGCCGCGCGGCCCCGCATCTCTCCCCGGCCCTTGAGCTCGCGCGCGGCGATCCCCGCCGCACGGCGCAGCAGCTTTTCCTCGTCGAAGTGCGCGCGCACCAGAGCGCGTCGCTCCGCGTCCACGCCGCCGAGCGCCCGCAGGACATGGTACGCCTCGCGGTAGGACGCGCGGTAGGCGTCGGTCAGCGCCGTCAGGCCGTTTGCGACCTCCTTCGCCGCCGCGCTGTCGCAGCACTGCGACAGGTCCACATAGCGCTCGTGCGCCAGCGCGTACCGCGGCTCGAGGACGTGCGGCGCGGTGCCGTCGACGATGGCGGTCCGGATGGCCGGAGCGATCACGCCGTCGAGCGAGTCGGGATCGCCGGAGCAATGGATGTACACGGTCTCCAGCCCGCGCTCCTCCAGCGCCGCGGCTACGCGGCGCATGAAGGTCGATTTGCCGCAGCCGGGAGTCCCCTTGAGAATGATCAGGTCGTAGAGCCTTGCGTCGAGGAGCTGGTCATACAGCCCGTAAAAACCCTCCGCGCTGTTCGCGCCGAGGAAAAAATGCGTCTGTTTCATGGTCCGCCTCCAATGGTCTTAAGGCAGCACCGCACCATTGCGTCTGCGCGCTTCGGCGGATCTTTTCCGCCAATTCTGCGGCTTGAAACGTTTGAAATACATACAGTATTCCCGCACCTTTCAAGCCTTGCCTTGACGAAAAATCTCTCGCCGAATCTGCTTGCCGAATTGCGCGGTGCTGCCTTAGTTTCTATCTCAACCTATGCGCGGCGGCGCGTCCATGTTTGCGCGGACGGAAAATGTTTTGCGCAAAAAGGAAAAGCGCCCGTCACGGACGCTTTTCCTTTGGTTTTTTCAGATGCCGAGCAGCTGGCGCTTCTTCGCCGCGAATTCCTCCTCGGTGAGCACGCCGGCGTCCAGCAGCGCTTTGTACTGCTTGAGCTCCTCCACGGTGCTCGACGCGCCGCCCGCCTGCGCGGGGGCCGCGGCCTGCGCTGCGGAAGCGGCGCAGGTCTCCGGCGCGCCGGGCGCGATAAACTGCATCAGGTTGCGCGCAAGGGTGTGCAGCTCGTTGACCTTCTCGTCATACTTGTGCAGGAAGGCGTCCACGCTCGGATAGTCGTCGTCAAACTCCGGCGCGTCCAGCTCGTTGCGGTAGGCCTTCCAATAGGGATGGTCCAACTCCAGCTCCACCACGAACTGACGGAACGGCGAGGACTCGCGGAACTCGGGCTTGTGGAACTCCAGCTCGCGCTCACGCTCGCGCCACTCCTCGTTGGAGCGGTCGAGATACTGCACGCGCTCGGCCTGCATCATGCGCTCATAGTCGCTTCTCTGCAGCTTGAACCGCTCGATGCGCGGCGCAAGCAGGCGGACGCGCTCAGGGTTCTTGCTCTCGGCGCAGGCAAGACCGGCGGCCGTGCCCGTAAAGAGCGGCTCCTTATCCTCCATGATGCGGAAGGACTTGAGCGCGGACTTCTCAAACACGATGGTGCTCTCATCGTCCTTCAGACGGAAGAGCCCGTTGGTCACGTCGAGCAACAGCTGCGTGTTGAACGCGCCGAAGCCAAAGCGGTACTCGGGATGGAAGCGCTCACGCAGCGCCTGATTCTTGCTGTAAAAATCCATGTAACGGCGGAAATCGTCGAGCGTCATGCTGTCCAGCACGCCGTTCGGCAGATCGATCTTCTTGTCGCATTCCTTGCAGATGGGCACGCCCTCGACCTTGGTCGGCAGCAGACGGGGCGTCGCGTTGCCGCAGATGGGGCAGGGCTTCTTATTGTTGCTGAACAATCCCATAATGCTTCTCCTTCTATCCTCCGTTTTGTCCGGCGGCTGTTCGGCCGCCCCTCGGATGCTCTTGCAGGAAAAGCATAGCACGCCCCGCGGAAAGTTGTGCGTTTCTCGCCCGAAATGTATGGTTTTGCGGCGTGAAATGCGTTTCTCCGCCTCTTTACACTTCAAACGGCGTGAACGTCAGTGTTTCGTAAACGTATCGGCTCATCATCGCGTTCGCTTCCTCCTCGCTGACGGCGCGGAAGCCTTCGCCGCTGACGTAGTGGTCGGTCGTATCGGAGCAGAACCAACCATCCAGGGAAATCAGCGTTTTCAGATGGTGCAGCAAGCCGTATTCGTAGCGGTAGTAGGAGAAGGTCCCCTCGCTCGCGCCGTTGCTGCCCTCGTGGGCGAGACTGCCGTCGGTGCAGAGATACCAGCGGCTGCGGCTCCAGCCGTCCACGACGCGGACAGCTTTCGCGCCGTCGAGGCGGTAGATATTGAGGATCACGGTATGGCCGTCGCCCCAGTCCGCGCCGAGCAGCAGCTCGGGTGTGCCGTCGCCGTCCAGGTCGCGCAGCAGCCAGCCGGGCGACTGATAATAGTCGTTCACCGCCAAAAGGTCGGAGCTGAAATCGGTCTCTATATCGCTCGCGCCGGAGCGCCGCAGGTCGGCGATGTCGGCGAGCAGCGCATCGTAGGCGGCGTAGCCGGTCACGCTCGCCGTGCCGCCGAGCGCCGCATCCAGCGTGGCCACATATTCCAATGCGCCGCTGCGGTAACGATACAGCTCTCCCCCCTTGCCCGGCTCGTAAATGGCGTTGATAAGATTTTTATACTCGCGCGGGAGATTAGCGATCAAGCCCGTGTAATCGGAAGCGATACAGCCCAGCGTCTCGTTCACATCGAGCTGCTCCACACGCCCGTCGCGCGCTGCGTAGATCACGATGTTCCGGCGGTTGTTGGCGCTCGCCCAGCGCAGCGCCTCGCAGCAGCCGTCATCATCAAGGTCATGCACCTCAACATATCCGCCATCGCCCAGTGCGCACAGGTAAAGATAAAGCTCCTTGCTCTCCGTGCTCCTGCGTTCGCTGCCGCTGGTGAAGAACACCTCGTAGGGCTGCACACCCCTTTCCATCGTCACGGGGCTCTCCTCGATCTTGAAGCTCACCGAGACGGCAGAGCTCCCGAAAGCGGCGGAAGCATCCGTCGCCTTGAGCGTCTGTGCCGCGTCCTGCAGTGCCAGGATCAGCTCGCTCGTGAGCGCAAGCTCTCTGCCGTTCGCCCCGGTCCCAAGGCGGTAGCTTGAGATGCTCCCGAAGCCGGCACGCGCAAGCAGCGCGCCGACGAGGTCTTCCTCCGCGCCGCCCTCCTCGAACCGGAAGCTCTCCGCCATCGTGCGAAGCTGCCTTGCCCGCAATTCAGCCTCCGACTCGTCCGCATCGTCGTAGCTCCAATGGGTCTCTACCCGGTAGTACGACTCGCCGGACGGCGCGGGATAGAGGTAGACGACCGTGTTGCTTAACCCCTCCTGCGTGACGCAGCGGTAGCAGCCGTCCAGCTCCTCTACGGTAAAGCCCATGCTTTGCAGGCCGGTCAGATCCTCCGCAAGACCGGTATGCTTCACAACGCCAAGGTAAGCGTCGCTGCTGTCAGACCACCATATGCACGTTCCGGCGTTGCGCAGCCATTGACCAACAAGGCAGATGCTCCAATCATCCACATAGACGCGGTCGGCCTCGCCGCTGCCCTGCGCATCGCCGGTCGGAAAGTCCTCCGGCAGCGGAGAGTCCCCCCCGGTGTACGGCCAAGCGATGTAGAAATTCCGGTAGGCGTCGCCGTCAATGCAGAGGTAGACGTTGCCGTTGTTCACGACCGTGTGCCTCACGCCGTCCGTCGTGGTGACATAGAGCTCGATGCTGCCGCCGGCAAGCAACTCCATACTGCGGACATACCAGCCGCCGCTTTTGTTGATGAGCGCGACCGCCTCGGCGATCTCCTCCGCGTCAAGGTCCTCGTACTGCTTGTCGATCGCCTGCGGCATAACAAACAGCTCGATGCGCGCCACGTCCTCCACGCGCAGCTCCTTCGCCCACTTCATCGTCGCGCGCTCGGGATTCGTCAGAAAGCAGACCGCCACGACGGCGCAGACAACGACCGAGACAGCGACCACCCAAAACGCGGGCTTTTTGTAGCGCAGCGCGTTCTTCACGCGCTCGCCCACACCCACCTCGCCGAAGGCGAGCGGGCAGGCGGCGATCATGCGCCGCGGCACGCTGCACGCGAGCAGTGCGCTCGAATAATCTCGGATCTGTCCGACGTCCATGCCGCGCAGAACGCGCTCATCGCAGGCCAGCTCGATGTCGCGGCAGAGCAGCACATAGGCCAGCCACAGCAGCGGGTCAAACCAGTAGACGGCCAGCAGCGCGAAGCCCAACGGCTTCCACCAGTGGTCGTGCCGCGCAAGGTGCGCCCATTCGTGCAGCAGCACACTGCGCTGCTGCGCTTCCTCCATCGCGGAGGGCAGATAAATGCGCGGCTTCGCAACGCCGAGAATGAACGGCGAGGCGATGTCGTCGCAGACGTAGACATTCTCCCGCAGCCGGATAGAGGCGCGCACGCGCCGCCGCAGGCGCAGGTAGCTCACGAGCGCGTAGAGCAGCATCGCCGCAAGGCCGATGAGCCACACGACGCCAGCGATCTCTGTCCACACATAGAGCGGGTTGACGCTCATTTCCGGTGTGGCGGCGAAGCTCTCGCTCAGCGAAGGATTCACCGCGTTGTCGATGATCTCCACGCCGCTCGTGATGGTGGGCGCGGGATCGAACTGCACGACCTCGGGGCTGACCGTCTCCGCGCTCGGGATCAGGCTCAGCGCGCTCTCGATGGAGAACGGCAGCATCAGGCGCAGCGCGACCATGCCCCAGAGCAGGACATTCACCCACTTCGGCGCCCTTTTGAGCACAAGGCGCAGCGCCAGCACGGCCAGCACCAGCCAGCTCGCCGAAATGCTCAGATTGAGGAGCCTCAGAAAAATACCGCTCATGCGCTCACGACTCCTTTCCGTATGCGTCGATCATCTCCCGCAGCGCGGCGACCTCCTCCGCCGAAAGCGCCTTGCGCGCGGTGAACGCCGCGACAAAGGCGGGCAGCGAGCCGTCAAAGGCGTCGTCCACCAGCCGTTCGCCCTGCGCGGCGTAGTATTCCTCCCGCGTGATCCGCGCGGTGACCACGCTGTTTTCGTTCTGAAAAATGCCCCGCTCGCAGAGCTTGCGCAGCACGGTATAGGTCGTCGGCTTCTTCCAGCCCCATTCCCTCTCGCACAGCTTCACCAGCTCGCCGGAGCCGATCGGCTCGTGCTTCCATACAAGCTCGGCAAACTGCGTCTGCACCGTGCCCATTTTTCTTTCTTCCATCGGCTGTCTCCTTTCGGTTTATTTTGAATAAACCATTTTCTTGCTGCGAGTTTATCATGGATAAACCAGTCTTGTCAAGTCCCTCTTTTCCCCCGTATAAAAGCAAAAAACAAGCACCCGCCGAAGCAGGTGCTTGTAAGAAGACTGTTAGCGCTTGGAGAACTGCGGAGCGCGACGGG
>CALDMA010000307.1 GCA_937915075.1 uncultured Oscillospiraceae bacterium | reverse complement strand
GAGAAGTGGTCTGACTTTCTGGAGGATGACCCCGGTCGGCTTGCCCTTGTAAAATCCTATATGCACCTTAAAGTTCGGCTGCTTTTCGATCTGCCTACTGCCTCCTCTGCTATTGACGCGATGAACCGTCAGATCAGCGAGTTTGAGTGGCGGCTTTTCGTGGCGGCCGATAATGCTGCAAGAGAGGAGGAAAGTCAAAATGGATGAACTTTGCCACTATGGCATCAAAGGCCAGAAATGGGGTGTCCGCCGTTTCCAGAATGCAGACGGCAGTTATACCTCTGAGGGAAGACGCCGCGCTCAGCAGCAGACGAAGAAAGACCCCGTTAAGGATATGGATGACGATGATCTTAAAAAGGCAATCAATCGTTTGTCGCTTGAGAAAACGTACAAGAATCTGACCAAAACTCCAACTCCACCATCTAAGCTTGAGTCGACCAAGAAAGCTGTGGATGCCACTTCCGAGCTTGTCAATCGGGCGAAGAAGATGGAGCAGGACAGCCGCAAAAGCACGAAGAAAGAGCGGATGGATTTGAGTAAGAAGACCGACAAGGAGCTTCGCGACCAGATCAACCGTGAGCTTCTGGAACGGCAGTACAATGATCTGTTTGCCAAGGAGTCGGTGTCTAAAGGCCGCCGTTACCTTTCCGATGTGCTTGACAGTGCCGGAACGGTTCTGGCTGTTGGCAGCTCGGCTCTAAGTATTGCCCTTGCAATTCAGCAGTTGCAGAAGAAGGCGGGGTAATACCGAATGGCCCTGTCGAATACTGCTGTCCCCCGGTACTACGGGAAATTTCGCGAAGCTGTGATTCGGGGCGAGATCCCTGTCTGCAAAGAGATTTCGATGGAGATGAACCGGATCGACGATCTGATCGCAAATCCAGGAATCTATTACGACGACAAAGCCGTTGAGGGCTGGATCAAGTATTGCGAGGCAGAGATGACCCTGACAGACGGTTCCGATCTTCACCTTCTTGACAGCTTCAAGCTGTGGGGCGAGCAGGTATTCGGCTGGTACTATTTTGTAGAGCGCACGGTATATGAACCGAATGCGGACGGACGAGGCGGGCACTATGTCAAGAAGATGATCAAGAAGCGGCTTGTAAACAAGCAGTATCTGATCGTCGGACGAGGCGCCGCCAAGTCGATCTACGATTCGTGCATCCAATCGTTCTTCGAGAATGTGGACACAAGTACGACGCACCAGATCACAACGGCCCCGACCATGAAGCTGGCCGAAGAGGTCATGTCGCCGATCCGCACCGCTATCACAAGAGCCCGCGGTCCTGTATTCCAATTCCTGACCCAAGGCTCGCTCCAGAATACGACCGGCTCGCAGGCCAACCGCGTTAAGCTGGCTTCGACCAAGAAAGGCATTGAGAACTTTCTGACCGGCTCTCTCATTGAGATCCGACCCATGTCGATCAACAAGCTGCAAGGTCTTCGATGCAAGATCGCAACCGTGGACGAGTGGCTCTCCGGCGACATTCGTGAGGATGTTATCGGCGCTATCGAGCAGGGCGCTTCCAAGGTGGACGACTATCTGATCGTCGCTACCAGTTCGGAGGGTACGGTTCGTAACGGCGCCGGTGATACCATCAAAATGGAGCTTATGAGTATCCTCAAGGGGGACTATCCGAACCCGCATGTGTCAATCTGGTGGTACAAGCTCGACTCCGTTGATGAGGTCGGCTATCCGGAGATGTGGATGAAGGCAAACCCGAACATCGGAAAGACGGTAAGCTACGAGACCTATCAGCTTGATGTGGAACGCGCGGAGAAAGCGCCCGCGGCAAGAAATGATATTCTTGCCAAGCGTTTCGGACTGCCGATGGAGGGCTACACCTACTACTTCACTTATGAAGAGACGCTGCCGCACCGCAAACGCGATTACTGGCAAATGGCCTGTGCGCTGGGCGGAGACCTTTCTCAGGGCGACGATTTCTGTTCGTTCACCTTTTTGTTCCCGCTTCGCAACGGCTCTTTTGGCGTGAAGACCAGAAACTACATCACTTCCAGAACGCTGAACAAACTGCCTGCCGCTATGCGCAGCAAGTATGAGCAGTTCATGGACGAGGGCAGTCTTGTTGTTCTGGAGGGGACAGTCCTTGACCCGATGCAGGTCTATGAGGATTTGGATGAGTACATCGTTGCCTGCGGCTATGATGTCCGCTGCTTTGGCTATGACCCATACAATGCCAAGGAATTCGTGGAACGCTGGGCGGCTGAAAACGGGCCGTTCGGCATTGAGAAAGTCATTCAGGGCGCCAAGACGGAGTCTGTTCCCTTGGGCGAGCTGAAGAAGCTGGCCGAAGACCGGATGCTTCTCTTCGACGAAGATCTTATGACCTATGCTATGGGTAACTGCATCGCCATGGAAGATACCAACGGAAACCGAAAGCTGATGAAGAAGCGATATGAGCAGAAGATCGACGCCGTATCGGCCATGATGGACGCCTACATCGCTTATAAGCGAAATCCGGAAGCATTTGAATAAAGGAATGAGGGGTGGATCATGGACTTTTACAATAAGCCGTCTCCGGCCTTGTTCCTGATGCATTACGGTGTAAAAGGAATGAAGTGGGGTGTCCGGCGTACACCGGAGGAGTTGGGCCATAAGCCGAAGCAAACGATTGAAAAAACCAAGGAACCCGGTATAATAAAGACAACGCTTTATGGACATAACGCGACGCCTAAGCAAGCTGCCCCGAATTCTATTGCGGATCATGTCCT
>CALDMA010000306.1 GCA_937915075.1 uncultured Oscillospiraceae bacterium | reverse complement strand
TCACATTTCGATGTTAAAATCTGTCCAATTTTGTACGTCATTCTTCCACCCTCTCGATCTTTGGCACAGGCTCGTCTCCACGCTTGATCGGCTGATCTGCCCGGATGTCGTATTTACAATAGATCTTACTGTCCAGGTACTGGCGATGCTTGATCGCTTCGTAAATAGTTTCCAGTTCATTAACGTACGTTTGCTTTCCAAGCTCACGTCCCCGCCAGCATCCATCCATAAGCCCCTTGAGTATAGGTTGGATGATGCGTCGCTCATTCTCGTACTCCTGTGGGAAGTCCTTCTCGATTTTTCTACTCCCACCCATGGTAATGATCCAGTGTGCGAGGTCGTCCACCTGTCCGATGCCGGTTCTCATCGCCAAATTAACAGCATAAAGAACAATACTCAGCTGATTCTTCGTCAGCTCAATCGTGTACTTCATGTGCTTCCTCCCATCTCTTCTCAAATCGCTGCCTCTTCATCTCCTTCTGGTTCCAATCAACACTCAGCCCGAGTTCATCCGCGCAGCATAAAAACACATCAGTCCACTCTTCACGAATGTTTTTGAATGCTTCCTCTCGTGTGACCGGCGTCGGGTTTTCCTTTCTCTCGATCCTGGAGAGCTTCAGGAGCGCGTGTGAAAGTTCCACGCACTCCTCCGCTGCCATTTCAAGCATGGCCGGTTCTCCAATGTAGTCCATGATATGGACATCACTTCTGGTAAAATTTCTATCGTTCATTAGTCTAACTATCCTTTCTTCATGTTGCTGGCTGGCAGAATATATTTTTTTATAAATCGTCGCGCATACTGCGGATGCATCATGCTTCGCTCGACTTGCCTTGATGTTGTTTCCGTCGCCTTGGTGTTTCCAATGGTTCTGGTTTCAACAAAATCAAGTGGCTCCATCACAAGGTTGAACGATGGCTTGAATCCGATAAAAAAGTACTGTGTCGGTTTCTTGTAATAGTCCCCATCATCCGTCCTGTCTTTGTCTATTACGGTCGGCTTGATACACCAGTACGTTGTGAGGTAATGCGGCTGCGTGGCCGGGTTCTCTATAACCATCCTGAGCTTTTTTCTCTCCGCAACGACCGTCAACTCACACAGCTTTTCGTATAGCTCATGCAACTCTCCGTGGAGCTTCATGCTGTACTGAAGCTTTTTCAAGTCTCCCCAGCTCCGCTGCTGCGTCATTTCTCCTCGGAACCCAAGTGGAACTTTCGCCTCAAATCTTGTGCATGGGAAGAATGCCATGATCACGTCTTCCCCCCCCCACCATTTGATCGAAGATAGATTCCCATCCCTCGTAAGCCTTTTGAATTTCAGAGAAGAGATCAACTACAAAATCCGTCTGTCCGAAGTCGTTACGAATGTCGTAGTCATAGGCTTCGATTCCGAGCTTTTTGAACTCATTTTTGAAAGTGCCACTTTGTTCAAACAAGCAATAAGCTTTCATTTCACTCTCACCTCCAGAGCACGAAGACCGTGATCAGCACAGTCATCACCATCACTGTAATCAAAAATATTAGATCCAACATGCTGCGTCCTTCTTACTCCTCTTTGATTTCCTCCCACTCAAAGCGGCCCTTTCCTGAATTTCGCCACTGTCCAATGCCCTTGTACCGTCCGTAATTCAGCCACTCACGAATGATATCCACATCATCATTCAGGCATTCCACTGTGAACTCGATCTGCGATCCTGCCGGAATCGCCTCGCTGTTGGCGAGCGCCACCCGGTCGCCCTGCGCCGTCTGAGCTCTCAGCGGCCGCTGGCAGTTCCCCATCGGTCCGGCCATGTGAACCGGAATCTTTCGTGGAAATACAAACAGGCATCCATCAATCACCTTCTTGAACGCCTTCAGCCCGCAGCTGTGCTTCGAATAGTCCTGCCCCTTGCATCTGGACAATGCACTACATGTGTCCTTGAAAAATCCCTTGATCTGGTAGTCCCAGAACATTGGTGTCTCGCCATCCTCCATACGTGGGAATACAGTCATCTCCTTGTGCTCGACCTCGTCCGCACCGAGTGTGGCCACCTCTTCCTCGCGGCTTGGCGCGTCCGGTGCCTTGCTCGCAATAAACTCGCTATGCACATTCTTGTCTGCGTTCGCTGTTCCCAGCACTTCTTCCGTAAATGTTAATCTAACGTGTAACTTCTCCATGTTTTAAACTCCTTTTCTAAAAACCGTTGCCGATCAAACCGACGCCGCTCTAAGCTACTCCATAGCTTTTCAATGCCTCGCCCAGCTTGGCAATTCCTTTGCCCTGCCATTCAGCACAGTTCAGTGCCATTGCATATACGTGCACATCTTTGCGTTTCCTCGCCCTAGCGGTGCAACACTACTCCAAGCCATTGCTTCTCAAGGCTATCTTTGCGTTTCTTTGCCATTGCCAATCAATGTAATACGGTCCGGAGCAGCGCTACTCCGTAGCACCGCAATGCATAGCCATAGCCATGCTTTTCGGCACATAGCTTAGCCGCCGCGATTCGGTGCAGTTCTAAGCTTCTCTGCTCTACGCTTCTCCACGGCCTCGCTAATCATATCTTTGCGTCACCATGCATTACCATTGCTGAGCAAACGATACATATCTTTTCCATTCCTTCGCTCTGCTATTCGCGTCTTTGCCAAGCCATTGCTTTGCCATACTTAGCGGCTCTCTGCCGCTCCACTGCAATACGATTCCCATCTTCACCCAGCCACAGCACACAGCATTGCTATTCGCTGCTCTGCCCTTGCTTTGCCCTGCCCTTCGTGTCATTGCGGCGCCATCGCAAAACACAGCCAATCGATGCATTTCCGCCGCTTCCCACGCGGCTCTATCCTTGCCTTTCCTTAGCCATTCTTTGCTATTCAAAACGATGGTATGCCTTACTCAGCCTTCGCCAAACGCTGCCAACCATCGCCGCTGCAAGGCAGTACTTCGCTACTCCGTGGCAATGCGGTTCAATTCTGTGCAAATCCATCGCTCATTTTTTCTTTTATCGCTTATTTCCATTCCCTCGTGAACGCCTGGTAATATGGGCAGGTCTCGTACAGGTCCTCGCAGAAGATTTCCAGATAGTCGCGGAGATCCTCCTTGTTCCGCAAGCGGACAATGTGAGTCACGTCAAAGCCCAGATTCTGGTCCTGGATGCATTCCACTCCCTGAAATTGGCCCTTGTTTGTCCGTATAACGTTACGAAACAGTGGACATTTGATTGCCGTAGACTCGCTCATTTACTCTCCTTCACGAGATAATATCTCCGGTATCTGCATGGATCTCCACGCCTGTTGTGGCCTGTCTCCCATGTGGAACCGATGTTGTATCCCCTCCGGCGGAGATCATGCACTCTGGAAGCCAGACGAGCGATTCCGAGATTCTCGACCGCTTCCATGTTCGTAATGGTCCCGCCATCAGACAGGGCATTCAGGATTAACTCGCACTGTGTCATGTCTCCTCCTTGCTGACGCGATAGCGTCGTAATCTACATCCTGCTTAGGGATATTGCAGAACTGGTTTGGCGAACGAACAGAAGGCTTGCCGCGGTCTCTTGCGTGCCAACAGCGCACAGCTGCTCGCCAGTCCGCCATATTCTCACCACCGATCTTCCAGGCCTTCGACTCGTAGTAGTTCCAGAACGTGTCCGCATTGAAACCCGTTAGCCCCTCATCCCTCGCGAACGATCTCACATCCTCGATGGAGGGCGGCTGCTGCGAAGCAGCTTTCTTTACATCCTCTCTAGAGGATGTTTCTTTATAGTTATAGTTTGAGTTATAGTTTAAGTTTCCATGCAAAACGTCCGTTTGCATTGCATATGCATCTTTTGCATTGCACTGCATTGCACTTTCTGCTTTTGCATCCGTTTGCATTGCATCCTTCTGCACTTCGTCAGCCGCTTTTGCTTTTCCTCCCCATCGCTTCTGCGCGGCATTGGCCTTTTTCGCAGACTTCTCGCTATATTTCGCTATATCCTCGTCCATCTTTGCGGCAGCCATCATATAGATGGCATTTACTGCAGGATCGGAGATTTCGATCTCTTGCCCGAGGTGGTGTGCACACAGTGCTTTGATGAGCTCTCCGGCTTGTTCGGTTGGTAGATTTGTGATGAGCGTGGACCAACTCTCATATATGAGAAATGATGTTGCCATGTCGCTCCTTTCTCACCCTGGGATTCAGTCCAGGGTGACCAATGTCTACAGTTACGTCGTATGACTAATTCAGATGAACCCTCGCTGAACTGCAAGCAATTCAATCTATATTGATTAAGGCCTATTCCTTAATCGTCCAGGTAGTTCTTGCCGAAGATCTGCATCCACAGACGGTGCGCGTCCGGGCTGTATTTGTCTTCGAACTTGCGCTGTGCTGTCGCTTCAAGCTGCTGGTCGCGCTCTCGCCATGCAGCATCATCGTGGATATGTCGGTGGCAGTCGTGACAGAGCCACACCGTAAGGCCGTAGGCATCCGCCCATTTCCGGTTGGCGGTTCCGTGAATACAATGGTGCCATTCCAGATTGATCATGCTGCCGCAGATCGCGCAGCGGTGATCCTCTGGGTTAATAATGATTGACTTGTACTTCATAGCCCTTCAGCCTTTCTAGTTCCTGTGGTGTCATGGTCTCGATCTCTGCTCCGGAGCCTTTGATCTCCTGGATCAGACCATCGACCAGGCGTGAGAACTCCGCCGTGTTCATGTCTGCTGATGATTGGAGGATGTAATAGTCTCTGTACAATACGTTCTTTCCTCTGATCGTACGGTAGAAGGTCGTCTGCGATGGATACAGATGATTCTGTCCGAATCCCTGCATCCGATAGTCGAAGCCTTCTTCTGCATGGGACTCGAACAGGAAGTTTCCATTTGCATCGAGCAGTGCTCGTCCATAACTCGACAGCAATGAGTTATGGACAAATTCCTTCGGAACGCCTGCCCATTCCGCGTACTTCGTGAGGAGTTCGTGGTAGTAGGCATTGGCGGTCCTACTCCGTGGATCTCGGTGCTTCTTGATACTGAGGTCGTATCTCTCACCATCTGCCAGAGAAAGAATCAAACGCCCTATGTCGAGCACCAGATCCTTTTTCGTTTTATCTCGAACCGATATAGTTTCCATTTCTGTCACACTTCATGCCGGTGAGAATAAAGTCGAAGTTCTCATCCGGGATGTCCGCCAGAGACTTCACCTTATACCGGTCCTTCCAGAACTGCTCTGCATTCGAAATGCCCTTCGCATTACCACATGCCTTGATGAGAATGTTGTAATGCTGCTCCGTCATCAGACTTGAAGTACTGTTGCTCGCTGCCTTCTGAGAGCTCGTTCCGGAGTTCGTCGCTCCAGTGTTCGTTGTATCAGCATCCTTTGTATCATCGATCAACAGGAGACCGTTCAGGGCGTATTTACGAGCATATGAGCTTGCCGATCCGGTGATCTGGCTTCCGTCCATACCCTTCTTAGATTCATCCTCACGTGCATACGCAGTGGAACAGATAGGGTTGTAGCAGGAAGACGCGTAGTCTACAAAGGTCGCTGTCGCCTTCACATAGTATCGATCTCCGATGGAAACCAACTCATCGTGAATAGTAATTACTGCCTTCACCTCATCAAGAAGAGGCTTCACTGCTTCGAGAATATCCTCGCAGTTTCGATAACTGTACTTTCCGAAACTGTTGTACTGGCTTTTGGGAGCCTTCAGCTTCTTCTGAACATGCGCGAGTTTTTGAAAGTTGTTGAGCATCTCATCCATCATCTCACCTCCGTCACGTGGGAGCACCACATATCCGCGAAATGCAGAAGCAAATAGAGTGGTGTCTCCTTTCCTGGGATCTGGTACTTGAATGATCCATACAGACCGTTGTGATAGAGAATCGCCTGTTCCTGCTCTGCTGTGAGTCTGATGTATCTCTCTGCAATCATCAGAGACCGAACCTCGTGATCCATATACGGGAGCTCTGATGTCGTGCAATACGGTTTCGATGAACTGATTGCACCGGATTTCAGGAAGTTTGGCACGTAATTTGGTTTCCCGTGGTCACCCATCTTTCCGAGATCATGCAGAAGCGAGCAATAGACAATATCCTGGATTGTCGCACTGGACTTCAGCTCATATTGAAGCTGCATCATTGTCTTGAGCACATTCAGTGAATGCCGTGCAAGTCCTCCGCGCACTGCGAGGTGGTTTGCTCCGCTGCACGGAGACTCGAAGTACCCCCCGTCCGTCATGCAGTGAATCAGCCTCACAATGCCTACCTGATTTCCGATCTCCGTCACCTCCTTCAGGAGGTCGTGAATCGTTTCGGTCACCTTTTCCGGTGCCATCGTGAGCGGATCACAGAATACGATTTTCTGATCGTCAAACTCAATCTCACATGTAGTATTCATCATGCCCTCCTTGTCTCGACAACCGACGCTTTCATGCCGTCGATCTCGTTATAATCGTCGATATCATCCGCACCAGACAGGATACCCGTCAGAGCATCCGTCGCTGCTACAACAGCTTCATGCTCGTCTGCTGCCTCCACTGTGATCCATACCTTGACCGGGATCTCAACTGTCATGTCGTACAGCGTGTCACCGTTACCGGTACTCTTCCCGTAATCCTTCACCTTCGCGTACAGCTCCAGCTCATCTTCTGAATAATTCATGTCACTATTCATGTTAAAAATCTCCACTTTGTGATATAGTGGAGTTGTCCGTGTGGACAAACTCCTTGGCGTGAACAAGTTGCCGCTTGTTCATGCCTTTTCTTCAATAGAAGATCGCGCCTCGCGCCTCAGGCGTGATTAGGATACTCGACAATTCATCCTGTGTAGCGCTTGCTTCATGCTCTGGTTCATCCTTTTGCTCCAAGAAATCTTCTCCAAGGATCGCGCGATAGGCAGCCGTCTCGAAATCGTAAGGGTATTTATTTGATTCCATGTATCCCACGAAGGCACAAACCCTTCCGTACACGTCGTATGAATCTGCGCCATTCAGGATGCGGATTACACAGCTTGCCTGTGTGTATCCAGAAGACTGCAATGACTTCAGTAACGCTACTGTTGCGCGCACTCTTCCGAGAAGCTCAGCATTCTCAACGTTGCTATTTTTCATTTTTGGCAATTTCATATTTCCTCCTTTTTTGTAAACGAAACCAGCAGTAAATCTGCTAGGTCAAAAACTTTTCCATGCACCTGATCCGCCACATCCAGTGCTTTGCTCAGACTATCGTAGGCCCCGTAATACCAATGCTCTGTGTCTGCCAACCGCGCCACGATGAAGCGTGTGCCATTTGGCGTTGGAATATTGTTGATTACGTCGCCATTGCAGTACCCCGTCATCTCTACCTCCTCATCCACCAGAGGAGCCAGCTACCGGCAACCGCAGTCAGCAGACCGCCCGTTGTAATGAAAAGCCATGTGGCTAGCTCTTCTGTGGAAACCGAATCGGCTGCCATGATTCCCACCAGGAACACAACAAGTCCGATTCCGACGGCTGCTATGCCGATGAAATCACCGATCCCCTTGATGTGACGCTCTGCTACTCGCTGCATTCGGTCGAGCTTCCGATCCAGGCGACGAAGGCGCTGAATGTCACGTCTCGATGGCTTTACGTATACGCTTACTCTCATTACTTTCTCCTTCCTCCATTCCCTTAATCAGGTCCTGTATCTGTTCATTTGCATCTACGAGTTTTTCTGTTGCATCCTTGAGGCCGGCGCAGAATATGAGTGATGACAATTTCTGATGGCCGCTATGCATCAAGTCGTTTGGTGTCATTTCCTCGCATTCCTCGATGCCAATGTTTGAAAGCTTGAGACATGCCTGTCGCAGCTGTTCAACCGCGTCGGACGCCCTCTTCAATCGTTCCTGTGTCATTTCAGTCCTCCGTTCTGCACAAACTCAAATGCGTCTCTCAGCGTTGTGAACTGCTTCTTAAATTTTCCATCATCGGTCTCGACAGTGTAATACTTATGCGTCCACGTACCGCCACGGTTGGCGTGTGGGATTTCCTCGAGGCAGCTATTCGCTGATACACCCGGAAAATCGTCGCTCCTGTATTCTATTCTGTTGCCTTTTCCTTCATCTCGCTTGAATTTTGACTTGTACCATCCGTGCATCTCTCTTCTCCTTTCTCCAGCACAGCCCATTCACCCGCCGCTATAAACGGAGGAAAAATTATGTCAGATCATGTGCTTTTGGTAATTCATCGCGGCGGATGAATCGGCCGTACCGGTAAATTAAAACTTGCCTACTTCTCTTCTTCCTTGATGGACGCTGCCACAGCCTTGCGCCAGACCGTGTAGAACGGATGACCAGGTGGGATTTCTACGCCTTCGATGCTGTCGAGCTTCGTGCCATCATCCAGAACATGGATGATTTTTGGCTTTACCTCATGTCTCATCGCAGTTACCTGGTGTAAGTTCTTCGCCAAAAAAAATATACCCAACAGGTTTCTCGTAAAACTTAGAAATCTTAGCCTTAACGTCGTCTCGCGGAGTTCTCCTTCCAGTTTCATAAAGAGCATAGGCTGAATCGCTCACCTGAATAGCCTCAGAGACTTCGTGCTGAGTCAATCCCTTCTCTCTGCGTAAGCGCCGTAACATTTCAAACGGCTGTAACTGTTCCATATTGTCCTCCTTTCGATTACATGATGTAAGTATACAGCTACATAATGTAAATTTCAATACATGATGTAATTATTTTTGATTTTAATCGCTTACATTATGTTATAATACATACAGGAGGAATTGCTATGGAATTTAAGGACGTTTTATACGAACTACGATCAGGGAGGCACTTGTCTCAGGCAAAACTGGCAGAAAAGGTAGGGATGTCTTCTGCGGCTATTGGTACTTATGAAAACGGAACTAGAATGCCATCTCGTGAAACTCAGGAGAAACTTGCGGATTTTTTCAACGTTTCGCTTGATTACCTAATGGGAAGAGATTCGAAATCTATCTATTATCTAAACCCGGAAACTGCCGAAACTGCCCAAGAGCTTTTTGACAATCCTAATATGCGCGTTCTTTTTGACGCTGCACGAGATGCTAAACCTGAAGATTTGAAGAAAGCCGCTGAATATCTGAACTTTCTAAAATGGGGAAACAACAATGATTGATTCTGATGTACATGTATATCGTGTTCCGCTTCCAGATGCATGTCACGAGGCTGTTGTACCGGATGCTGATGACGATGGGTACACGATTTATATCAGCGACCGGCTCTCTGATCAGAGGGCCGAGCAGTCATATCTACATGCTTTAAAGCACATTCACGGAAATGATTTTGAATTGCACGATGTTCAAACAGTGGAATATAACGCACACCGAGAAAGGAAACCGCTATGAGTAAATTTACAATTTCATGTATTGTACTTGCCGTCTTCTGTTTTTTAGGTGGATTCATACAAGGGCTTAATGGCTCGAGAATAACGCAAAGCGTACGCGCTGTGATAAATGTTCTATCAAGCGTGCTTTTTCTAGTCTCTGTTGTTACCGCTATTCTTTCAAAGGAATACCTTGGAATATTGTGGCTATTCGCAATATATTGCGTATGCGGTGGGATTGGAATGTACGCAGGACAGAGCTTGTGGAGGTAATTATCAACACTTCATGGAGGAAAATCATGGAACGCAAAGTAGCTTGCTACATCCGTGTGAGCACTCAGGAACAGGCAACACATGGCTTTTCAGTTGGTGAACAGGAAGCGCGCCTCCGGAAGTACTGCGAAGCGCATGAGTGGACGATTATCAATGTGTACGAAGATCCGGGCTATTCCGGTGCATACCTTGATCGGCCTGGCATCCAGAAGCTGATACGTGATGTAGATCTTGGCATATTTGATACCGTGCTCGTCTGGAAGCTTGACCGATTGTCCAGGTCACAGAAGAATACCATGTACATGATCGAGGATGTCTTCTTGAAGCACGGCGTGGACTTCATTTCCATGAATGAGAACTTCGACACCAGCACGCCGTTCGGCCGCGCGATGGTCGGCATTCTATCCGTATTCGCGCAGCTTGACCGTGATCAGATCACGCAGCGTATGACCATGGGCCGGATCGGACGCGCGAAGGCCGGGTATTATTCCGGAGGATCTCAACCACCGATCGGGTACACCTACACCCGTGCGGATGGGAACGAGAAAAACACACTCCAGGTCGATGAGTACGAGGCGATGCAGGTGAGGATGATCTTTGATCTATTCCTTCATGGGCTTAATGGGAAAGACATGACGTTCTCAGATATTTTGCGATACATGAATGAGCACTACACGAATCGTTATGGAAACTGGAATTCGAAGAGCACCATAGCCCGCTTGCTTACTAACCCTGTGTACATAGGGAAGGTATCATTCGGAGGTGAACTGTACGATGGCATACATGAACATATTATTTCCGATGAAATATTCAATCAAGCTCAAGAGAAATATCAGCGGTACATGCAGCATTTTTCCGGTACCATACAAAATTACAAAGGGATGTATCTTTTGACCGGCCTTGTGCGATGCGGTTTATGTGGCAGCCGATATTTCATTTCTGCTTCCAAGAATACCCATTCGGCAGCGAAAGAAAAGCCATACTACCACTCGTATATCTGCTATGGGCGTAAGCCGGTGAAGGCAGCCATGGCAAAGAATGGAAAGTGCGATAATAAAATCTACAAGATGGAGGTACTTGATCAGTACGTGCTGGACGAGATCGGGAAGCTGAAGAAGAACGGCTTTTCGAAGGAGGCTGGAAGCATTGCTCCCATTGATGATAAAACGGCCGGTATTGAGTCCCGTATGCGCCAGATCGACAGCCAGATGGGGAAGCTGGTAGACCTCTATCAGCTCGGTGCTATTGCCTTCGATGAGATCCGGAAGCGGACCGATGCCCTCCGCGAAGAGAAGGAGAAGCTGAAGAAAGAACTTGAACAGCAAAAAAGACCGGACGGCGTGGTCTCGGAAAAAGAGTTCCAAGACCGCCTGGATGCATTCGACGCTGACACCTTTTTCAATCTCAGCATCGAACGCAAACAAGCTATCGTTCGGTCTTTAATAAATCAAATTGTCATTTACCCGGATTCAATCGAGATCCACTGGGCTTTTCATTAGTAACCCATGCCCGGCTGCTGCTGCGCTGGTGAACCTTGAGCCGGTTCCTTGATGTTGGCTCAAGGTTTACCTATAAAAGTCGCTCCTTTTTGATTGCCAGTCTTTTTGCGTATCTTAATTGATGGTATCTTTTATTTTGATGGCGTTTTCCCTTCGCTGGTGGAACGTACCCTCCCTGCGTTTCAAACAGCCGGTCAAAATATGAAATCATATTTACTGTTATAAAGAAACTGCATCCTTTATTTTGACTGCATAGCCAGGAATGAAATTCCATATGTACTTCACTAAACGGCTTTTTGCCTTCTACCATCAAGTTATGCAACTTTCGTAATTTCCTGTGTTCCTTTGCAACAGACTTCTTGTTTGGCCGTTTGACCACTTTCCCGGAACCTTTAACTGTGAATCGTACCTTTAGAAATTTAAAGCTCTTTCCGAACTTTATGATCCTGCATTTCTTTGGATTCATCGTTATCCCAAGATCTGAAGCCCGCGTGATGAACTCACGCTTTATATTCTCTAGTTTTTCCAGGCTTTCGCAGATTAGATAACCGTCGTCATTATATCTGCCAAATCCATGCACGGAGAGTTGGTCCTTTACCCAGTGGTCAATAGTTTTGCTTGGGTATGAAATCGCTGTAATCTGCGATACTTGCGATCCAAGACCAAGTCCTTTTCCTCTGACACTTCCTGTGCCTTTGTCAAACGCATCAATGCATTGATTATATGCTCTGCAAATACTTTGGTTCTGAATAGCTTCCAAAATGAGCTCTTCCGCCCCTTGGTGTGGTATGCTGTCAAAGTACGCATGGAAATCAAATACGAATATGCCACCATTCATTCCATAATGCTGATAATGCCATCGTAAGTCTTCAGTCAATCTTTTCAAAGAAAAATCAGTTCCTTTTCCGGGCAGACACGCTCCGTTATTATAAATCAAGGAAGGCTGAATAATTGGGATCAGACACTCATTACACAATGCGGCCTGCACGCACTTTTCAGAAATCTTCACGCTTTTTATATGTCTTGGCTTCCCTCTTTCCACGATATCGAACTCCTGGAACCCTTTTGGATGCCATCGGCCCGTCAGAAGATCGTGAGATTCTTTCGATGCATTGATAAATAAATTTGCGCCAAATGCTTGAGTACTCGACTTCCATTTTGACTGCTTGCTTGTTTTCTTGTACCCACTCACAATGGAATCCGTGCTGAATACTTTGTTTGGATTTGCGTAAACACCACGCAAATATTGCTTCCTCTGATCACGCTTTGCTTTTCTTCTTAAATATCTTTCCTCGTGTCTTTTATCATTCATAATAACATGCAGTACGAGCTTATTGTTGGCATAGGTTCTACTCGCTTGCCTCTAGTCATGAAACGCGAATTACTATGACTTCGCGCCATGCATTGAGCGTCCGGCTATCAGCATCTGCATATACATTTCCCTTTGCAGGGCGGACATTCACTCCTTCGTGCAAGACCTGATTTCGAAACCTACTTTGACTTAGTTTTGCCTGCCGAATCCGAGGACCACGCCGTAACTGATGGACGCGCCGTTGTTGTTCTCCGAGCCGTTCGAGTTCACGTACCTGAAGTTGTTGGAATTGTTGACGGAGCGCTCCCACCAGTTGTTGGACGAGCCTATAGCAAATGCCCTACAATTTCGTATTATAGCGCTTTTCATCTTTTTCAAGAACCCCGCCTATAAGTGAAAGCTCGTTTCTCATTTTTTCAGCTAGACTATTCAGCTCGTTTTCTGTGATCCCGATCGTTTTCCCATCCTTTCCTTTTCTCCTAACGACATCCGGTTTTAATAAGAAGACATTCATTTTGGAAATTAACGCTTGAAGTGCTGCTCTTGCTTTCTGAAAGTACATTCGCCTCAGATTTACATCAACCGGATTAGGCGCTTTTGAATTTGGAATAATGCTGTTTCCACCTTTTACATAGTCTGCCACATCGTTTGCAAGATTTAAGATCGGAAGAAGAATGAGATATGTATATCGGTTTGGCATACGGAGGCATATATCGAGTATGTCTCCATATATAGAAAGAGCTGTATCAACTACAGCAAAGCCAGAAGGCTTCCGTTCGCTTTTAGGTACTGACATTTTTTCTCCTTTAGGTCTGGCCGCAAAACGCGGCCAGATAAATATAGATCACCGATTATTATAGGCAGAAGCCGAGGACCACGCCGTAACTGAAGGACGCGATGTTGTAGTACTCCGAGCCGCTCGAGCGCACGTACCAGAAGTAGCCGGAATCGCGGACGGAGCGCTCCCACCAGTTGCCGGACGAGCCTGTGCTCAGGAACGTTTTTACTTTACTTGACATCGCATAAACAGGTCCAAGTGTTTCATAGCCCGATGTTCCGAAAATCTCCATATGAGACGGAACCCACAGAAGATCATTTGTTGGGTCATCCGAGTAATAATGATCCTGCGATGCATCGTATGCATACGAATACTTCGTCACTGGCTTTATTCCATCTCTCAACTCTTGAGGGAGCACAGAGGCAAGGTCTTTATTCATCCACGACCGAAGTTTTGATTTTCTCCATCCGCCGTCTGGTGTACTGGAATCGTTCATTTTCTGGTTTGCTAAAATGTTTCGAGCTACCCATGTGGATGTGGTTCCAGCCTCGCCTTCATATACTTTTTCCATAAATACCGGAATACATCCGGAACTCTCCACGAATTCCAAAAGCTTGAAGTCGCCAATTTTATACTTGGCACCCTTATTTGCTACAATCTCCGCCCAGGAGTCTTGAATTTCATCCGTGGTATTAAATTTTGACTGCCACAAAGGTTTACATACAAGATCCTGCCGTACCTGAACAGGCGAAGGCGACCACCCGTATTGCCACCAATACGGTTTTGTAAGTGGCGTTCCTGTGTAAACAGCTGATGCTCCATCTCGAACCTGCTGAGATTCAAGTGTTTCTCCGTCATCGTTTGTAAATGCAACTGTATGAAGTGCAACTGCCCCACCATCGACATTCACTGTAACAGCATCAAATCCGTCCGCGTCATCATTAAACGCATAGTAGGTTCCGTTTGCGGTAATTGTTTTTGACTTCAGAACAACATCTTCTCCACTTCCTCCACCGCTTTCTCCTCCACCGGAGCTTCCGCCCTTCACGTTTACCCGAACTCTGCTGTAATACTTTCCAGTTCCTGGATCGTATGTTCCGTTCTCTGTCACGTACAGTGGGCTTGCATCAACGGTCTGATTTTCTCTGTTCTGCTCTGCCTGAACACGTGCTTCTTCTGCCTTCACTCTGGATGCCTCTGCCTCCACGCGCGCAGCTTCAGCCTTTTTCCGCTCATTCTCTGCGGAAACTCTTGTTTCTTCCGCTTGGACGCGTGCCTTCTCCGCTTCCTTTCTCGCAGCTTCAGCATCATTTCTCGCTTTCTCTGCCTGCTCTCTGGTCGCCTTTGTGCTTTCCCTCGCTTCTTCTGCGGCAACCCGTGCGTTTTCAGCGGCCACTCTCGCACTTTCCGCTGCCACGCGCGCTTTCTCTGCTTCAACACGTTCATTTTCAGACGTTTTAATGTTCTCGATCTCTGTCAGCTGCTCCTTATAGTTCGCGGGCGTATCGATGGAGTCTTCGACATAGAATGCACCCTTGTACGATGTCCACTTCACAGCACCATCTGTGTCAAGTGCGCGAAGCTGGATCTGGACACTTCCGGGCACCTGCAACATGGAATTGAAAATCGTCAATGTCAGGTTGATCCACTTCTCTGTTACGTC
Source organism: uncultured Oscillospiraceae bacterium (assembly GCA_937915075.1). Classification (GTDB taxonomy): domain Bacteria; phylum Bacillota; class Clostridia; order Oscillospirales; family Oscillospiraceae; genus Hominicoprocola. The sequence goes on along the minus strand of CALDMA010000306.1, from coordinate 26,930 downwards.
CTTCACCAACGATACAGAGTCAGCCTTGCCGTTTGCGTACTCCATATCCAGGTTAAATGTAAGCTGCGAAATGTCGATACCTCCAGGCGTTCTCTTGATCCTGAAATGGCGTACTTCCGAATTGGCGTCATAGTTTGTTCCAATATTGAATTCTTCGCGCGGGATGATCATCTCCCGTCTGATCACTTCTATCATTTCTGTTCCCTCTTTTTCTCTGCCTCGACTCTGGCTTTTTCTGCTTCTACGCGTTTGCTTTCCTCGGCTTCCCTGTCCTTTTCTGCCTGTACTCGTAGCTTCTCCGCCTCAACTCTGGATTTCTCCGCATCAGCTCTGGCCTGCTCTGCTTTGACTGCTGCAGATTCGGTAGATGCGTACTCCGATTCTGAAAGCGCACGGGCGTTTTCGGCTGCTGCCCGCGCTTCTTCTGCGGTGACGCGTGCAGACTCCGCCTCCACACGAGACTTTTCTGCAAGCTCTCTCGCTTTCTCTGCTTCCCTTCGCTCATCTTCCTCGACCTGGGCAAGTTCAAGGCCCTTCAGTTTATCTCTGAAATCGGCCGGCTTATTTGTTGCACCAGGAATGAACAGAATCCCCTTATATGAATTCCAGACATCAACATCCTTTGCATCATACATTGCAATCCAAACAAGTACAGACCCTGCAGCCTTCAACATTTCTGCATCCACATTGACAGATAAAGTGACATTGCCGTCAGTGCAATCCGAACTCAGCTCCTTAGAATACGTTGCTCCGTCCACGTACTCAAGATGTATTTCAAAGCGAAACTTAGATACATCTAAAGAAATAGGAATGGCCATCTGAAACGAAACGCTACCGCCATCCGACATCAGAAAGTCTTCTTTCGGTATGATCAGTTGTCTATTTATGACTCGTATCATGATTTCTCCTACAATAAAAGGCCCCGTAAGAACGGAGCCTTGCCATAATGAATAATACGCATGCCGGTTATGTGAAGAACCAGATCGACTGGGCTCCGCGTTCATCACTGCGGTAAAGCTGGCCGATGTTCGATCCGTCCGGCTGGAAGTAATACATTTTCCCATCGACGGCCCTCCATCCGGTGACCATTTTCCCTTTACCATCGAAATAGTACCTATGCTTATATTCCGATGCGCCTTCCTTGATGTCCATCCACCCGTGCGCATTCTTCCCTTCGGACACCCTGTAGTACCAGGCGCCTTCGGATTTTACCCACTTAGGATATTCCTGCACACTCGCCACCCCATAATCAGGTCTTCCATATCCGGCAATGGAAGCATAGGTCAAAGGATATTTTTTGCAGCACACACCGCCGCCATTCGGAATGAGCGCATTTGCGCCGGAAGTATTCCCCTCGCACGTATAGACGTATCTTGCGTCTACATCGGTTACAATTCCGGTATGGCAAATGCGTGTCGCGTTTTTGAAGTAGATGACATCGCCCTGCTTCGGATTCTTATCATGCCACCGTCCAGCTTTCTTGAAGAAGCCTGCACTTGTTGGTGTGTAGTAGCTGCGTGATCCACCGCACAGGAGCTTGTCAGCCACCTTTTCCCCGTATGCCTTGATAAAGCACCAGTCTACAAAACCGTCACAATATGGCTGTCCCTGCATATTCGGTTTCAGGTCCCTCCAGTACTTCGTGTAGTTGCCTGCCCCTGCATTTGCAGTCTTGCTGTCAAGATTCTTCAATGACAGCTTTTCCAGGTATCCTTCCTCTGCTTTCGCGATTCGGATAACTTCTAAACAATCATAGCTCATGGGAACCTGTGTCCTTCTTTTTTAATGCCTCGATTGCCTGTTTCATAACATCCGGGTACTCTACGCCCATCAGACCAATGTTTTCCAAAATGGAAAGAATTTCATTCGCCGAAAAGCCAATCACCAGTGCATTTCGAATATACTGGCTACCAATAGTGAGATCCATGTAGTGGGCGACAAGCACTGTGAGAAGGATCATTCCTTTTCGGATCAGTCCCTTAAAGCCCGCGCGAGACTCCAGGCTTCCGTCCTTGCTCTTAGATGACCTGTGCCACACCGCCGCCACAAGGACACCGCTGATATAGTCAACGCACATGGAAATAACCAACAGCTGCATATAGTAATCCCATCCGCCAAAAGCGGATACGATCACTCCGCCAATAGCCCCAATAATCGTCATATACTTAGCGTTCATAGCTCTCACCTCAGAATTCTGTGACCTGTGGTGTCTTCTGCATCTTCGCGTCCAGCTCGTGTGCGTAGGAATCCTGCATCAGCGACTGATCGATGACCTCTGCCACGATCTTTGGAATGTGAAGTGGAATTCCTCTTGGCACGGAATACTTGACCCCGTTTACAATCACATTCAGAGGGAACTTGTACTTGTCGTCATCCTTAAAGAGCGGTGCGTGATCGACATAACCGTCCGACTTTTCCTGTACTCCCTCTCCTACCTTTTTCTGTACTGCCATAACTATCTCCTTTTTAATATTGCATGGAGCCTTTCGGCCCCATGCATTTTAATGAAATGCTACGTCACTTTGTTGGATACGTGCACGCGGTCTCGATGCGGACCATGTAGTCCTCTACAAGACGCTCAGCAGTCTTGGTAGCTTTCCAGCCGATGGTGGATCTCTGATCGAGAGGATCAGACGTACCGGCAGAACCCTTCTGCTTCACAATAAGCTGAAGTCCGCCGCCCTCGATGTTGGTGGTTCCGTACGCGTTCGCTGCGATGATCAGCGTAGAGTAGATGTCGAACTTGCTGGAATCGCCACCGGCATTCTCGAAGATTTTCGCCTCGGTCGTCTCTACGAAACGCACACCGGCGATCTTACCGATCTCGTTCTCATACATCTTCTCCGGCGTTGTGTACTTCTGCCACTCAACCCAGTTCGGATCAGACATGAGATCGTAGGAAACATCCGGGTGGATGATACCCACGAAGCTGCCATCGATCATCTTCGCATTCTGATGCTTCAGCGTTCTGACTGCATTGCGAATGCACTTTACGGTCATGGTATCCGCTGTCGTGAGCGCCGTTCTTCCAGCTCTCTCACCCTCATGGTACTGTACGTTTGTACCGCCGTTCAGGATCTCACGCACGACGGTATCAAGACTTCTTCCTGCCTGCGAGCCGATAAGCTGCGTGGCTTCTGTCTTGATGTTGTCGATGGCGGTAAGGTCCAGAAGATCTGTAAGAATTACATAGCCGCCGTACTGCTTTACCTTCGCGGAAAGCGTGGACGCGTCAAGAGACTGTCCCTCTGGCGTTACGCCCTCCACAAGTTCTGTCTGGATCTTGGCAAGAGGATGGAACTGTCTAAACTCGATCTCCTTGCCATGCCCTGCCGGAATATTTCTCTTCTGGCCGAACTGATCATGCACAAGCTCCGCCTCTGCAAGATCAATGAGGTAGTCGGAATAATACGTCTTGATCTCCGGTGCAAGATTGTTACCAGAACCACTCGACGTGGTTGCATTGATAACGCTGTCAAATGCGCGAAGATTTAAATGATACTTTGTATGCATAATGCTCCTTTTCAGAAGCGGACATCTCCATACATAGAGCGTTTGGCGATCTCCGCTCTTTCCTGTCTAGAAAGTTTATGCACATCCTTTGATACCTTCGCCGATGCCTGAGCGCCGATGGCGTTCTCCCGTGGCCGTGATCTTCGTGCAGCCATATCCTGCACGGTTGCGCTGCGGACAGCATTTGCTGTCGTCTGCATTGCTCCAGAAACGATCTCATCTCCATGGACTGCGTAAAACGCTCTTTCCATAGAGAGACCGCCACGAAGGGCATTCTCGAAATCTGGATTCTGAAGTTCTCTGTCGAGATCGAAAGACGGGAAAAGCTGCTTCAGGTTTGCACTCTGCTTATCCCACTCTGCCATCTGACGGCTGATCTGCTCGCGCCGCTCTGCCTGCCGCTGCATCTCTCGGTACTCTCGGTTCTCACGCTCCAGTGTGTCCCAGTTTCGCTGCTCATCAATGGTTCTTCCATTTGCCTCTGCGCGCTCGGCATACAGGAAATCATCATTCTTGAGAGCGTCCGTGATGGACTTGATGTCACTCGCGTCATCGATGCCATACTTTGTAGCAAGCATCTGCATCACCTGGTCGCTGGCCTTTACGCGGCCCTCCATGGACTTGTAGTCCTTGAAGCGCTTGTTGAATACGTCCTGGAAGCGATCATCAAACCACTTCTTGGCCTCCTCCGGATGTCCAGACATAAAGGTTTCAAATTCTGTGCCTTTTACTGCCGTGGCGTCCGGCTGGTTACCGTCTGTGATCAGACTCGCCCCATTGCCAGCGGCGGCCTGGCCTGCATCGCCCGATGCTCCTGCTGCGGATGCGGCACCGCCGTCTCCGTCAAATGCATGGAGGTTTAAAAAATATTTCTTCATATAAGCTCCTTTAGCTTTCGCGGTCTTTCCCGTGAGTCTTTATTCAGGCTAATATGCCTGCTCTTCTTACAATGTAAATGCTTTGCAAGCAAAAACAAACCGACCTATGAAAAAGAGGAGTTCCCATTGCTGAGAACCCCTCCTGAACTACTTATTTACTATTGTAATCGGCAATCGCCCACAGCTTTTCTTTCGCGTCAGACGAAAGTCCGCTGCTGTTGATTACGCTTTTTACTGCATTCTTTCTTGCCTTGGTGCTGTCCTTTCCAGCCTTCGCGTCGTTCATTTCCTGCTTGAGTGTGAAATAATCCTCCACATCATAACCAGAATCTGCCCAGTCCTTCAGCTTCGAAGTGCTGCTGGACTTGATTCCCTTCTTCGAAAGAATCTCATCCATAGCCTGCTCTCTCGCAAGCTGCTTCAGGTCACCTGCAATCTTGCTCTGCTGTTCCTCGTCGTCTGTTGCCTTGATGCAGTCATCCGCATAATCATAATAACGGTCTTCATATGCATCCTGGTACTCCATATATTCTTTCCCGGTAAGATCATACGTCTCGCCGTTCGATTTAATGGAAGTACCCATAACGCCCGGAAGAATAGAAGTGTTGCCGTTGCTCTCTACAATGTCGTAGATTGCCTTCCGATCCGCATCTTCCACGCCGTGCTCTGATTCCTTCCGATACTCCTTCAGTTTATCAAGTGCAGCGCGCCGGATCTCGCGCCCGTTCTCTTCGTTCTTCGCAAGTCCGACTGCGTTCTGGTAGTACGACTTCATGTTGCTGTCGAGCGTGCTTTCCAGCGCCTGCTCGTTCGTGCCGTAGGATTTGTACATCTTTTTTGAGTCTTCCGCCTTATCGTAGATCCAGTTACTGAGATCGTTTGAATAGACGTTATCGCGATTGTACGTATTCTTCACACCAAGCGTCCAGTCACGCTCTCCCTTCACACCCTTGCCGTCATTGATTGGGAAAAGTGCGGAAGGGTAGGTCCACATCCAGCCAAGAATATTCTTGCCGAAATGGTCAACAATTTGCGGACTGAGATGCAAGTACTTTCCGAGAAGGTATGCCATCTCGCTTGACTTCTCCGTGTACTGTTTCTCATAAACCTTGTCTTTGTTCTGACTGCTTACAATTGGCTTTCCGAGATAGTCCTGGTTCGCCACAAGCTGCGCCATTTCTCCGATCACACCAAGTGATCCAAGAGTTCCGCTCGCCAGGTCGAGCAAGCCATCTTGAAGTCCGTCCTGCTTTACATTTCCGAGCGAGGCAACCAAGTCTGATGCAATACTTGGAAGAACATTGTCCGCCAAGTATGAATAATACTCGTCAAACGCATGGTCATTACCGCCCACCGTTCTTTCAAGCAGTCTTTCGAAGAACGATTCAAGCACAGCTACGTTCTGCCCCTTCGGGATTGTGAAATACTTTCCATCGCCTAACGAGATACAGAAGTAGGAGTTCTTCGTGTAGTTCGAAAGCATATCGAAATCATCCTTGCTTTCCTTATTTCTACGCGACCATGCAACAACGAGTGCAGCCATGATCAGAGACAGCGCTGCGGAGAATGCAATTCTGCCTGCAATCGCCCGTCCTCTCTCCTTACCGTTCACCTCAACCCATTTTCCAGTACCGTCTCCGCCGTCTCCACCGTCTCCGGCACCACCGACAAGTTTCATTTCCCGAAGATCCTCAGCAGTGAAGTACCGGATCATCTTGTCCGTTGCCTGCACGCCTGCATTGAAGAACGGGATAAACTGGTTGAGCGTTTTTGAATTGATGCCATTTCTACGGAAGTTTACTGTAATATCCATCGCAGCATAAAACGCCTTCTGCGGATTCATTCCAGCTTCCCGGCACATCTTATAGGTTGCGAATCTCGGCCCCATCTCGATCATATCCGAAACGAACATTGCCCATTTGAGCGGATTCATTTCAGGGTGTTCTCTCGTAGAGCTTATGAGCTTTCGCATGTCCTTTACATAATCCTTGCTGCCGGACCACACCGGTGCGCCCTCGCCGCCCATTGCAAGATACTCGGAGAAGAGCGGATCAACACTCTTGCCCCGTGCGTTGTTGATGTAGTTAAGGTAGGTATCTGCGACACCCTGCAGCATTTTTCCAGGATTCTTCGTCGCCATCGAGTACGTAAGCAGCGTCTGTAGATCTCTCGGCGCATTAGAGAACACCGACCAGATCACGTTGTTACCGGTGATGTTTGACGTGATAAATCTTGAAACTGATCCGAAAGCCGTGATCACCTTGCTGGCGTTCCGGTAGTCCATCGAAGTGATGGAGCTAAGAAGCAGCGGATCATTGATCTTCCAGAACTCCGGCTTACCGGCTACAAGAATCTTGATCTCACCTCTGTTCGGCTTCGCTTTTCCAAGCTGGAACTGCGTCATCGTATCATCGATGGAACCAATGACTTCCTGTAAAGCGTCCTGCATTTCCGGTGCGATTTCGATACCGGCAATGTCATGCGTTTCATTATAGAGACGTTCCTTGATTCCGCGAAGATCAACTTCGACCGGAACCTTCGGATCAGGCATCTTTTCCATGAATAAGGCATCTGCTTTACTTCTTACGGCTTCTCTTCTGAGCTGAAGCATGACTGCGTTTCTCGCGGCTGCATTCTGGAGCTTCGTGATGTTGTCGATGATGTTATCAACCGGATGGATCAGATCACGTCCGCTACCCTTTGCCTTGAACAGCGAATTGCCGCGCTCCTTGAAGCCTGCTCGGAAGAACGGCACATAGCAAGGGTTCTCCTTCTGCATCGCCTTGTATGCGTCCGCAGAAATCAGCCCCTCGCCAACCGCGTAAGTCCACATAAAGTCGCTTTCAAACTTGTACAGTCTGTCAGCAGCTTCGATGAACTCTGGGTGCTCTGCTTCAATCTCCGCGATCCGGTTCTCCATCCACTGTGCGTTGTTCTTGCGATCATCCGCAAATACGCGCTTGTTCTGAGCGATCCACTCGATACCATGCTTCACGGCGAGGTACTCACCGAATGCGATATAAACCTCCTTGTCGTTCACATCGATACCGGCGAGCGCATCCTTCAGACCAGGGCCAATATAATTACCGTCCAGATCATAGATGCCTTCCATGATTGTCTGTGCAACTCTCGCATCCGTATAGGCCGCATTTGATGCGTAAGTGTACGTATTGGTGCCATTTCTGACATCAAACTCACGGAATCCATGAACGGAATCCACATTCTCCTGATACCAGCTATGATACCAGTCGTGGAACTTCTCCATGTTCGTCCGGTAGTCCGGTCGGCTATCCTCTTTCAGTCTGATCGAGCTCTTCGCGTCGCCAGCATCCATCGAATAGTATGCGTTCACCTGATCCGCGAAGCCGTTAAACTTTGCTAGTTCTCCAGGACTCATCTGCTTGAGGATGTAGTCTGTGAGCTTTGGGAAATCGATACGTGCTGCATCACGGTTCTGTAAGTAGTATCTTACAAACTCTGCAAGTCCCTCCTTTAACTTGACCGATGCACTCTTTCCACTATAGAGATCAGCATTGTCCGGGTTCATGAAAAACGCAGTCTCGATGTCTTTGCGCACTTCCTTCGGCAGCCGTACACTGTCAGTAATATTGTAGGTCTTATCGAGCCAATGACCGAACTCGTGTGAGAATGTCGGAAGGTCGTTCGTGATCTTCGTTCGAATGCCACGGTTCCGCTCATTGAACTCGCCCATGTTTCCTTCGCCCTTCACATACCGGGTTCCAGATGTCACGTTGAAGCCCCAATCATGCGCCGCCTGGCCAATGATGTCTGACAGACGCTTCGACGAAGTCTCCATACTCTCAGAATTCTTCTTGGCTGTCCATCGGTCCTCCGGCTTTTCTCCATCCTCACTCGGCGTCGGATTCTTCTTCGAATTCAGTGCTGCACTGTCGGACGTATCGCTCGTATCATCATGCTTCGACAAGCTGTGGAGTACGCCATCGTCATCATCTGTGCCAGCGGATCTTACATCCATAACAGGATTTGAGCGGATGATTGATCCTAGCGTGTATTCGCCTTTAGATCCGGTCGGAATGAAGTACCTCTTTTCGTAGCCGATGGTTTCCGAGATGATTCCTTCAACTCTGTTCAAGGCCCAGAGATTGCTACCGGTGACCTCGATTCTCCAGTCGCCAGACACTCTCCGTCTTCTGATCTTCCACCTGTTGTCTCTGAGTACAAGTTCCTGATTCTTATCAAGAACTTCTGACATCAGAGATTTCAATGTGTACTGCTTTTTGGTACGTGTAGTGCCAAGATTACGAAGAACAGAGTCGATCTGATCCGGGCTGATAACTCGACCGAGATACTGCTTCCCATCCGTAGTAACGATACGCATAACTCGCGTATTGTTTTCCGGTAATTTGCTCCAGATCGGGAGAAGCGTACCGGTAAGCATATGCAGCGTATTTTCTACATATTCCGGCGCTTTCTGCGTTTCCGCCTCCCACGCCTTCTTCCACTCCTTTTTTGGCAACTTTTCCGCCTGCTCATTAAACGTTTTTTCTATAAAGTAGCTACTCTTTCCCCTTACAGGGCCATCGAGCCTGTACTTCTGAACGACTTCGCCTGTGCGCTTGTCTGTAATCGTGCTACCTTTATACACGGCCCTCACGGAACCATCCTTCAGCCGATACATTCCCATGAAGTTCAAGTGCGCATCTTCAACATTTTCATACGGAATAAGAGCAGGTCGGTTATAGACCTTAAGCTGTACGTATTTCGTTTCGGCATGCGTGTTCTCATCTTGGTAAACAGGCTTTTCGTCTGCAACTTCAATCTTATCAGCCTTGTATGACTCCATACCGCGGTCAAGTGTTCCGTCCTTCATCGCGTTTTCAGTCATTTCTTCGAGAATAGAATAGAAGTTTTCGAAAACTTCGTTCTGATCCTCTACTCGCAGTGCAAGGATTCGGTTCAGGAACTTCGGCACATTTCGTAAATCGGTAGCTGATTTATTAATCAGACCATTCTTATCATAGATCTTGATTCCGAGTTCTCGGATCACTTCGTCCGGCGCAGTCTCGTAGTATTTTGCAAGTGCGTCCTCAGAAATCGGATTTTCAAGGTTGTCCCTTTCGCTGAACACGCCACTGCCTGCGTCTCTCTGCCCCTTCGTGAGTGCGCCCATCTGATTAAGTCGCTTTGCAATTGTCGAAGTGAAGCGCTTCTGGCCCATTACATTGGTTGTTACCAGCTTATAAATAGGTGTGCTTGCTTCGTTTGTTCTGTGCGTACGTCCCAATCCCTGAATCGCTGCGTCAGCCTTCCATCCTGCCTGGAGAATGTAGTGGACTCGCTGCTGCTGATTCTTTGCACGCAGATCTGCATGGTAGCTCTTTCCGGTACCGCCTGCCTCGGAGAATATAAGAATTCTTTTTTTGCCAGACTGAAATGCGGCAGTATCAGCTTCGCCCTTTTTCTTGCTCCATTTCTCGACGACTCGTTTCATGGAGCCATCCGACTGACGATGATAGACGACTCTTCTCGTTCTTCCGGTGACCTCAGCCACGTTATCCACGCCGAATGTATCCAGCAGCATTTCAAGCGGACCGTCTGGCACCTGCATCTGCCCAACTTCCCCAATCAGCTTATCTCTTAACGCAATCGCCTTCTTATCAAGTACAGGTTCACCATTGCTATTGGTGACAGGTTTAGAGTGAGTATTTCCATTCTCGTCCTGGTACTCTTCGTAAAGCTGCACAGGAAATGACTTCTGAAGAAAGTCAATCAATGTCTCTGACGGTGTAAGGTCAAGATCATCTAGATCCCCGCCATTTTTGGCGTTATCAGCAATCTTTCGCTTTGCTTCTGCTTCATTTGTATTTGTAAGCTGAATTACAACACTTTTACCATTGTCAAGCTGCGTCTGTATATCTGAAAGTACGCTCGGCATAGCCATAGACGTGAGAATCTGATTATAGAATCTCTGAAGTGATCCCCAGAACGCACTCGCTGCAGCGCCCCTCGCATTACCGTTATTGGCAGCTCCGGTCAATTCGAGTGCCTTATCGATATTTCGAAGCACAACTCGCCATGCGTCACTCATCTTGTCATAGATCTCATGTTGGATCGGAGTTAATTCATGCTCGATCGTATCATACTGAACTCCATCATAGCTGATACTCCGCGCCATGTAGTCGCCCAATGACTTCATATCTCGTGCGACAAGTTCCATGGCAGCTAATCCACCAGCAGACACCTTCGTATAGAAGTCTTTAAAATCTGTGAATGAAGTACCAGGTCCCCAAAGTCCGAGTCTCTCAAGGTAAGCGAAGTTCTCGATAGAGGATGCGCCTGTCGCTGTTGCGTAGACGATTCTCGCCTTTGGGAAAGACTCCTGTAATTTAAGTCCCCATATAGCCTTTTGTGTCGGCCCGCTGCTTCCACGCGCTTTCTTAATGCGCACAGCATTCTTCATGTTGTGCGCCTCATCAAGAACGATCACGCCGTCAAAGTCTTTTCCAAGCCAATTTGTAAGGCGATCAATGCCATCCTGTTTTCTTGAACCAAGGGTATCATAGGTAGCGAAGCAAATACCCTCGCTGGCCTTAATGTCATTATTCTTAAATTTCTTGAACGAAAATACATCCTTTTTATCCTGCTCGAGGTCTGCCCAGTCTCTTTGAGCATCTTTGATAAGGCTTTCTTTTTCGCTTACCCAGACGGCTTTTCTGCGCCCCTGATTAAAATTATCAAGGATGATTGACGCAAGCTGAAGGCCTTTTCCTACGCCGGTACCGTCACCAATGAAGTATCCCTTGCGCTCTCCACTTGGCAAGAACTGCTGGTGTGCCTGCCCTGCATATACGATATTCTCAAGCTGCGCGCTTGAAGGCATTCCTCTGTCGATGAGTTCCTGTGGAAGGTGCGGCACATACGTTGCATCTGGCGGCTCTACTGCGCCCATAGCCGCACTTTCTACAAGTTTTCCTGGATGTGCCTTTGCGCCCTTGATTCGTACCTTTTCAGGCTCATAAGGCGTAAATGTGCTGTTAATATCGACAGTTGCTACCCGTTCTGCCTTTTCACTGGATGCTGGCTTCTCCAGCTTTACTGGCTGATCAACCCTTCCAGAATCGGATTCATTGCTTTCGCCGCTACTTTTAGATACTCGTCGCTCGGTATCTCTTCCGATCCCCACTCTACCGTCTTCAGATTTTCCAGGCTTTCTTGAATCTCTCTCGCTACCGTTTCGGCCACTTCTTCGTCCACCAGATTCTCCCAGCCCTTCTTCGCTGCTTCCAGAAATTCCTCGTCTGTCGGTGGCATCATTTCTACTGCCATCATGAGTGCTTGGCCTGGATCGTTCAGTTCGTTCAGAAACCACTCCTGATCGTCCTGGCTCAGTTCCTGAAACAGATTTATTAGATTCCATGTCTGATCTACTAATCGGGTTTCTTTCATTTCTTACTCCTTCCAGATCGGTCAGCAGCTTGGAAAGGTCCTTGTATTCTCCAGTTAAAGTCTTTCCTTCCTGCGGACCTACCTTATCAATGACTACAAGCTGGTCGTCAAAGGTAGTTCCATATTTCTGATAGTTGGAACCATCAATACGCACGTTCGACCGGATGGTGTATTCCTTGCGGAGATCATTCCACCATGCAGAGAATGCAGGTGCATCATCTGCCATGCCACGGCCAAGAATCGCAACGAGTCTACCACCATCTTCCAGGCGATCCAGTGCCTGCTCGATGTGGCGCTTCGCGTTCGCTGTCTTATTCGACTTCATACGTCCAGCCGTAGACGAAAACGGCGGGTTCATAATCACTACGGTCGGCTGAATATTGTCAGGAAGAACGTTATTGATCTGCTCCGCGTTCTCATTGAATGTGCCGTCAAGTCCAAGCTCGTTAAGGAACGCAAGTCTTCGCTTGGAAAGCTCGTTTCCGTAAACCTTCGCACCCCATGCCTTTCCCCAAAGTGCAAGTCCACCAATACCAGCAGACGGCTCAAGAACAACATCATCACTCGTAATATTCGCTAAGCGTGCGGCAGTGAATGCAATAGTCGGAGGCGTAGAGAACTGCTGATATGATTCCATCTCTTCAGTTCTCTTTGTCTGCGTAGGGATATTCCGCATGATCTTCTGAAGCTCAGCAAGGGTATTGAGCGCGTCTTTAAGCGATCCGTTTCCCGCCTTTACGAAATCGGCATTCATCAGATACTTATTGATTCCAAGCTCCATACCATCGTAAGCATCCTTTACGGAATATGTTCCCTCCGCCATTGTTCCGCCGTAAGCATTATTGGCAACGTCAAAAAGCCAGTTTGCGGTGAAGGACTGACCGGACGCCACCTTCTCCGCCACTCTGTCGGCAATGGATGACTGTGGATTGCTGGACACAGTCGGCATTTTCTTCGGCTCTGCCTTTGGAGCTTCCTTAGCCGGAGCTGCCCCGGCTCTCGGCTTCTCTGCTCGCTTCTCCTCTTTCTCCTGCTTCTGCGTGCGGATGTTATGCTGATTATACCCCAGTTTCCACATAGCGTCAGTAGCATCGGACATCACGCTGTCAAATTTCTTAAATTCCGCATCATCCTGCAGGAAAGAGATCGGCTTTCCATCAAAGCCTGCCTGATATGCCTTGGCCATGTTCTCGTCGTAGTCCGTAACCACCTGCTGCATCGAAACGTCATTGTCTTCGTCAAATCTCCCCAGCATATATTCTGAGAACGAATTGACGTACTGCGTCCTTGCGGCATCATCATCCTTGAATCGGACGCCTGCTCTTCTCTTTGCTTCATTCGTCGCCTGGAAAGCACCCCACGGCTTCTCTGAAGGCTCTGCATTACGCGGAGCAGTCACATTCGTGCTTACTTTATCCACATATGGTGTATAGTTGTCCGCACTCTTCTTGCCGTTTCCAGACAGAAGGCCGTTATTTTCTGCAAACTGGACAAGTTCATCAATGGCTGCGTCCATTGTTTCCTTTGGTTCTGTTGAATAGCGAAGCGCCCGTCCGTCTACGATAAACCCGCCGTACAGGTCATTCGATGTGTCGCGGAGTGTGCCAACATAGCCATCATCTTCTGACACAACATTGTATTCCACCTTGTTCGCAGTGAAATTATCGTATGCCTTGATGCCTGCACGAAGCTGATCACCTGTGAGGGCTCCCGTATAGTTCCTTTCCGGTGCTTTTACGTCCGGCTTTGCACTGTATTTGTCACCGTTGCCTTCAAACATATCGTTGATCATCTGCATCTGGTTCGGTGTGAGCTTATTCACCGCATTCTGATTGATGACGCCACCATCTTCAAAAGCGCTCTTGATAATGTTACGTGCAGAATCATTGCTTGCAGATGGTGCTTCTTCCTGCACAGCTGCATCGCTTGTTGCACGGTTCGCCTGTGCAAGCTCTGAAAGAGCATTGATCGCTTCAAGGCGTGAGCCAAATTCACTTGTGGCGATACCTGTTTTACCGTCCGCGATCTCTCGCCCGTCAATCGAATTCATGCCGCCAACAAAGCCGCCATGAATAGTCCGAATAATGGTATAGTTCATGCCATCCGGAGAAATATAGTGGTTATCATGAGCAAGTGCAGATTTCAGATCTGGAGCAGACGGCGCGACAGGTGCTTCGCTATTTGGTGCAGCAGAAATAGAGGAAGAATCCAATGTTTCTCCCTTTGCATCATCGTTTCTTTCATCAACGGTTTCTTCCACGCTCTCACTATGCTCTTCAGTGGTTGGCGTAGTCTGTGCTGCATCCTCCGTATTGATCGCTTCCACTGCAGCCTGCGTTGCTTCCTTCGCGGCATCCGGCGTAGACTCCGCCGTATTCTGTTCTGCTTTATTCTTGAGTGCATCTACAGCAGCATTCACCGTATCGCTTACGGCGTCCGATGTATTCTTCACGTCATCTACAGAGCTTGTCGAACTCTTCCGAGTTCTCGTCTTCTTCAGCTTGTCAACAGCTGCGTTCGTGACATCCTTCGTGTTGGAGTCGCTGCCCTCCGTCGTGACCGTAATATTGTTATCTGATGAGATATCTCCAGGCATTTCAACATCACGAAAAGCCGGTGCTTCTGACGCCGGTGCCTGTGTATCCAAATTCTGTGAAGGAGCTTCACTGAACTCTGTGTAATCACGCATGTCATTGAACAGTGTATTGTCATTCACAAAGCGATCATTCTGGAACTGACTCTGATAGTTTCGCTCATCGTTCCTTCTCTGCTGCCAATCGTCTGTTCGATGTTCAATCTCGTTTCCTGCAAGATGCAGTACATCACCGCCTACGTTCATGAGCATGGAATTTGCTGCACCGAGCGCCGCAGAATACCAGAATTCAGGGTCACTGAAGGAAAGCCCCTTGACTGGGTCAATGTTTCCGCTCTCGTCTTTTCCTTCGCCAAGAATCACATTTCTTGCGATTCCCTGTGTCCAGTACTGAAGGCCTTCCTGGGACGCTTCACCGAGCGCGTTTGCGGCATGACTTCCAAGGCGGTTCAAAAGTCCTCTTCCGATATCGGACTTCACCGCCTTGTTGATTCCTTCTGCTGCTGCCTTTGCCACCTGCGTATTGCCAAGCGCCTTTGCAATTCTTCCGCCGCCGAGCGCCTCAACACCGCCGAGGAGCTTTTCTGTATAGTACTCCGAAGCTGCTTCTTCGCCTGCGTAGAGTGCGGACCGGATCGGGCTGTATCCTTCGTTGATTGCCTCCTGGTAAGCATGACCGCCCTGAGACGCGCCGAACAATGCTCCGGAAAGACTGCTGACTGCCTTTTCGGATACGCCTGCTGCGCCGCCAAGCGCTGATCCAAGGGCAGCCGATCCGACCATGTTTCCAGTCGATGATGCAATATCCTGCAGTACGCCTTCGACCTTACCGGCCTTTTCTCTGCGCATCTCAGTCTCGTAATCATTCACAGACTGTGCGCGCTTCTCCTTATCAAGCGTCACCCACTGCGCAAGCTTCTGAAGGCCCTCTCCGCTGTTCGTAACGCCGCTAACGAACTGGTTTGCTACTCGTCCTACCGCTGTCTTGTCTGCAAGGTTTCCTTCGGTATTCTGTCGTGCCACACGCCGATTAACATCGTCCATCAGGCGTGATCTGTACTCTTCAGCGGCATCTCTCCCCTGCGTGTCGAACAGGTGATTGTACATATACTTCTGGCCCGATGTCATTTCAGAATACTGCCGGATCTTCTCTGGAATGGCAGCTCTGTTTTTCCCATACTTCTCTGCCTCTTCGTCCGCCATCTTCAGAGGGTTTCCACCAGCGTTCTTGAGCGCATTCACCGGTGCCTTCACAGCATTGACGATTGCCCTGTTAATTCCCTTGTTTGCGAAGTCCGTCATGGCAGCATGATGACGCGTAGCCTGTGCCACGGTATTGTTTCCATGCTTCGAAACGTAATCTACGAGCGACTGTGAGACTGTATTCTGCGTGTTTCCTGTCCTTGGCGCCGTACTGGGCGTGGCGTTACTGGACGTCGCCCGCCGGTTCTTCAGCTCCTGAAGGGCGTCGTTTCGGATGTTCTGACTTGTGCTTGTCTGCTGCGTCGGTGTAGGCCGAGTATATCCGTATCTCTTTCCAACATCGTCCACAAGGTTTCTGGAAACGCTGTTCACTGACTTCGTATTGTAGGTCGCCTTTCGAGCCTGTGCATTTGCAGCACGCTGCGTCCGATCATGTGACGCCTGGATACTCCGCTGCGTCGCCGAGTTCAGAGAATAGCTGTCATCATCGTTCTTCTCATAATAGTTATCGAGATAAAGCTGACTGGTCGCTTTGTTTGAAATCTGACCACTATCGTCCCTGTGCTCGGACTGACGAAGCAACTCATACTTCGCATCTCTGTTGTTGATTTTTGATCTTTTTGCCATTACGTTCTCCTTAAAACAGAACCAAAGTTGCTACCATCAATTATGCGTGAATATCCCGTATAACGTAACCGACCTATAAAAAGGGACCGTAGTGTCACCACCACGGCCCCTAAAAAAGGAGGATTACATGTCACCTATGATCTTAAATTCTTTGGACATCTTCTTTGCCCATGCGTCGGCCGCCTCGTTTGCCCTGTTTCGCGCATAAAATGCGGCCTTCGCATCGATCATGCCTTCTGCCTTTGCATCCTTGTAGGCCTGCTCATAGGCATCATTCTTGACCGTTTCATACCGGCTTTCGTACTCAGACTGAGCCATCAAGTTACGTTTATCGCCGCTACCAGCAGACGGATACTTTTTCTTGAATGTGGCATCATCCGTGTAGATATCCTTGACTGTCGTTGACTTCGACGAACTGCCGGACTTCTTGCTGCGGCTTCCAGACCCGCTTCCGGATGACTTCGCCGCCTGCGCTGCCTGTGCCGACGCCGCGATCTGCGCAAGTGTAGATGCTGCATCACCGGATAGTCCATACTTCTGATTGTACTGATTGATCCGGTCGGTAAGGTACGACGGCACCGGAAGGCCGGCTTTTGCAAGATCTGTTGCCTGACTGACTGCGTTCTGGTACAGATTGTCGTCTCTGTTCTGCGCGTCCTGCTCCGTTCCATAGTTGAAACTCCGGTCATTCTCATACCCGCTTCGATCCTGCTGGAAGCTGTTCCAGTACTGGTTTGCGTTATAGTTCCGGTCTGTCTGCCAATCAGACACGTCATCTCGGTACTGTCCATAATCGAAGTTTCGATCACTCTCGAATGCGCTCCGGTCGTTCTGGTAGTTCTGCTGATACTGGTTTGAGTAGTAGTTCCGGTCTGTCTGCCAGTCGCCCACATCGTCCCTGTATCGGCCGTACATGGTGTTGTCCTGGTTCTGATATGCATTCAGCTTCTTGTAATCGTTGCTCTGATTATCCGCGTAAATCTGATATGCCAGGTTCAGAAGACTCAGATTGTTGTCATTCATCCCCTGCATTGTGTTGTCGTACGCCTGCTGCCCTGCTGCCTGCCCGTATGTTGAGCCATAGCCGCCCGTCTGAGCGTTTGCAGAAGCCATGGCCTCGTTCATTGCCCTCTGTGCCTGCGCCTTATACCGTTCTGCATACTGGTTGTACAGTGCATTGTAATTTGCGTCAGACTGTACATCGAACGGCTTCTGATCCTTGATGGTCTGAAGAAGCTCGTTGATCGTGCTCTCGTACGCGGACGCATACGGTGAAGGCTTCGAATTCTCTGTATTCTGAAGCTGATTCAGATAATTGTTGGTCAGATTACTGGTTTTGAAGGCCGGTGCTTCATAGGCGTCCGGCTTCGCATTGTCTGACGCAAGCATGGACTGCTTATAATGTTCCGTAAGCTCTGTCGGTTTGAATCCCTGCTGCCATGATGTGGTACCGGTAGAACCAGCTAGAGGAGATCCCTGCTGCAAGGTAAGCGTCGGAGTCTGTGTCTGCTGTGGATTGGTCGCCGCAGCCGCTGCCTGCTGCAGTGTGGCCTGAGAAGTCGGACTGAGCGTTCCTGCCTGCGTGACGGACGGCGTAGGATTGTTCACACGGCTTACGCCGCTCCCTGCAACCTTAGTCGTTGTACTATTCTTTTTCTTCTTCGTGTACGTTGTCGGGTCTATTCCCGATCCGATGACTCTCGACATTCGTCCTCCTTCTTTCCGCCGTCTAATATCTGACGGAGCATTACTACCCTCTTGCAATTATCAACTCCGTGCACTTCCAGATCCTCCAGCAGCACACGAGCGGTCCTGATTTGAGCGTCCTCATACTGAATCATGATCATCCTCCACTTACGACGCTCTTGATGTAATTCTCAAGGGATACGCCGTTGTAAAATAAGGTTCCGTGAATAACGACCTGCTTATTTCCATTCACCATGAAAGTCGAAGTGTCGCTGTTCCCAGTCCATCCGGCCCACAGAAGAAGCTTTCCAGTTCCGACAACATCGCCTGTGGACATGCCGGTTACCTCATCGCTCGACTGGAAGAGATTTCGACCGTATGTATCATCCACCACGAAGTCGCCTATACTTACGTAGCCTTTTCGGGCGATGATTGGGATGTTGTCGCCACCATAGATCTCTGAGCCATCAATACGGCCGCCGGTGATCGTCATACCGTTGATGCTGCCACTCTCGATCTTCGCAGACTTCAGATTGACCGTTTCCAGATCCACAGAAGAAAGCTTTGTCGAGGTGATCGTACCCCCTTCGATGGTTGGCGATACAATCTTCGCTGCATTTACAGTGCCGCTGAATGTTCCGTTTCCGTTCTCATCAACAGTCAAATTGCGCGCGTTGATCGTAAATTTTCCTGTTGAAAGCTCGATACGGTCTCCTGAAAGCTGCATGCTGGAAGAGCCGTCGGGAGTCTCCGCTTTTAGAGAAAGAAGCCCGGCAAGGAGCGTCATGGACGCATTGTACTTTGTCTTTGTGTCTTGGACTGACAGATCAATCTGATCCGCCTGTACCTGAATGGACGCAATGTGTTCATCGCGCTGAGCATAGATCAGTTTCGCCTGCTCGGAGTAATTGTCCTCTGGCGTAAGGTTGTTGAACATATAGGTAAGATTCTCGTTCAGCTCCTGAAGGTACGCTTCGATCTTCTTATTATCGCCTGTATCCTGAGTGAATATAGCCATTGATCTCACTTCCTAGCTCTATGGTGGTGGCCAATGCCACGATCTTACATTGGCCGGTCCCTTCAATCCGTATTCGGTACTTGCTGCACCGTCTCGGAATGATCGGCATCGTGTAGGCCTTATCCATCGTGCTCCGGATATATCCCTTCTGCTCCCACATCGGGGCATCATCGAATTTCACGAGGAAGCGTGCCTCACTTCCAACCGGAAGAATGAAATTCACCAGTACCTTCGAGACATATTTCTGCTCCATCGCTGATCCGCGAAGGTCTCCAGACTCGATGAACCATTCGATCTTGTCCTTTCTGCTTCCGTAAATCGTCCGAAGGTTGTTCTCGGAATCTACATAATGCAGCACGCCTTCTGAATACTGCACGAACTTGAAGGCTGTGTCATCCTCAATATCCCAGATGTTCGTTGCCGGATCATACACAAGGAGTGTTTGCACTCCATCCATCTTGCAGGAGAGATAGAGTTTCCCATTGTACTGTGATGCCGTCGCGTCCGACAGCTCCGCTGTGATGTTCTTCGAGATCTTTTCCGGTGATCCGCCGTTATACACATAAACGCCGTCCCTGGAAACATAATATAAGGTTTCGTTGATCGTTACGAGCGATCTATGGCAGCCGGAACGCACGCCAGGAAGACTCTTTTCTAGCAAAGAGAAGTTGGATGGTTTGTCTCCTCGGAGAACATGGAAGGACGACTCTTTGAAGAACACGAGGTAGGTTCCGTATTTACTGATGCCGGTAAAATCGCCATCTGATCCGACCGTCGCTGCCCAGGAATTGTTCGCTTCACTCTCATAGTTGTACCAGTTCTTCGGATCGCCGACCTTACAGCAATAGACCTCGTGGTTCTTGCTGGAGCACCCCCACAGACGATTGTCACGCTCTGTGATGTAGTCCATGTCCGGGACCTTCCGCTCGAATGTGGCTGAACAGGTGAATTCCTCCGAAATAGATGCGGTAATGATGATATAGTCCGTTCCACTCTCTGTGATCACCTTCGTGCCGTTACATTCTGCGTTCGTCGCATTCGAGATAGCCACATTGTCCCCTGTCTTGAATGTATTCCCGATTCCGGCCAGGGTGATTTTCGTAAAGACGGAGTTCTTCGACAGTGGGGCAAAGACGGCACTTCCGGTCACATTTGCTGTCATATTCTCGACGGCACCAGTGAAGGTATTGAAGATGATGTGATCCGGGAACACGCAGATGTACGCGCCGATGCCCACCAGTGTCTTGGCGGAGTCGCTGACGGAAAATACCTCGTTGCCCTTATAATATGCCTTCGTACCGTCAATATAGAACAACCCATTCTTATAGAAGATGCCTTTCGGGTTCGTGAAGGTCTTCTCGATCACTCCTCGTGCCGGTCTTGTACCGATCGCAGGGTAACAGTCGTCGCTCATGTTCTTCATGGCGTGCCATTCGCCCCTGCTGGTCAGCATATTCTGATTCACTCCAAGGAACGTATCAACGATGGAGCTTGATCTATTATCCTGTACAGTGATCTGCGGTAGCCGCATGATTATGCCTCCTCGGTAAATGAGTTCGTCTGTACCATCCTGCATACTGCTGCCATTCGGACTCGAATGCTGCCGCTTCCATGTTGTACCGATTGACCTCTCCGTTGTAGAAGTCGATCTTTGCAAAAACATAGGTCGTGTAGCAGCCATTGAACTGATCTGGAATCAGAAGCTCGTGTTCTGCATCCTCGTCATAAACGTAAGGATTGAATTCTGGTGGTTCCGCCGGTGGCTGTTCGTCCAGCTTGTAGTTGTCCTCACCAGGCAGCACAGTGACCGGTTCACTCGGAATGGGTGGCTTCGGAGGCTCCGCTCGTGATATCACCTGATCCATAGCCATGAATTCCACTTCGTTCACCCACTGAGTGAGCTGGTCCTTGCTGTATTCGCTCGGTCGGAAGCTCGTAATGTTCGCAATCAGCTCAGATAGTGTCATTGTTCACCTCCACATTCTCCGGATAGTTCCCAGCAAGGCTCTCTGCACCGATCTCAAACATGCAGATTGCCGTGTCGATCTCCGGCGACGGCCCTGCCGACCTATCAATGCAAATAACGAAGTTCCCTGGATCATCCTGGTAGGCTGGAAGCGCCTCCGGATGATATTCCAGCATGTAGTTGATGAGCGTGTAGGCCAGCAAGGAAATTGCAGAACATACAATGTCATGGCCCGGATCATAGTCCGCATGGCCTGTCAGAGTGATCATTGTAGTTTTATGCTGTTGGTTTAGTATTCGAATTCGTGTCATTGCCGTTCACCTCCGCTGAACCATTGCCTGAAAGTCCCATCTGCTGAAGAGCTTCAAGTACTCTCGTGTCTCCATTCTGTGCAAGGGCCTGTGCAGACAGCTGCGCCACCTGCTGTAGCTGCTGGATCTGCTGCGCCATCATCGCTCCCTTCTGGATTCCCTGGCGTACCTTCTCCTTCCCTTCGAAATCCATCATGTCGATACACTGAAGCGCCTGCTCTGCCTGCTGCGGATTGAAAAATCCGAGGTTATAGAAATTGAGCGCAAGCTCGTTCTGCGACGCCGTGGTGAATGGGTTCTGTTTCTGCGCCCTCGGAGTGACATCGAATACGGGCTCCTCAGTCTTGAAATCCTGTCCTGCAATCGACTGTGTACCGCCAAGGAGTGGGGCATTGTCGATTGCCACATAATCCGGTGATCCGTTTTCTCCAGTGATTCTGAATGTTCTCTCCGTATCATAGAACTGTCGAATCAGCTCGATGGCCATCTTACAGATTTCCTCATAGGTACGGTAGGAACCCTTGATAATGTCTCTGGATGTCTTGTTCCCGGCCTCCTGAAGAGCCGTGATCGCGCTCGCAGCCGTTACACTGCCCGTAGAACCGCCCTGATTGAAGTCTCTGTTTGCACTCGTCTCCTTCAGCTCGTTGACCTTATCCTGGAGGACATAGAGATACGTGGAGGACAGCTGCGGAGTGTCAAAACTCCGCACATTGTCATCATTTACGGAACCAGCAACATGAATCACCCGCTTTTTCACGTCCTTCAGCTCCTCTTCATTGATGGCACATGAATCTTTCGCAAGGTATCTCCGTGTCGCTCCCTCCTCCGCATTGAGAATGATGGCTGCACCCAGGCGGTCGATGTACTCCTGAGCGTCTTTTTCAACGTCAATGATGCCAAAGCCGGCTGGTGTCCCCTTCTCCGGATAGAGAACGTCCATAACAAATGGGTATAGACCGTGATTGTAGATTCCATTCTCATAGTCTGGATCATTTTCAGAGGCGAACAGGATGGTGTCTCCACAATATTTCACTAAATGGACCTGTGAACCATTCTCGACCTTCACCTTGTAGTACCAGTCCACGACGATGGACTTGTCTGTGGTGTCCACCTCATCGTCGTAATGGTACTGCTTCCGGTCAATCGTCGTGCCGGACAGCTTCCCGACGAGTTCTGGATACTGGTGCTCCAGTGTGTCATTATCCTGGAGAGACAGCACGAAGATGTTCTTCGAGTCCTGAATGTTCTGAATGCCCGGCTCCCAGTAAAACGAGAGCATGTCTACGGGCCGGATGTCAATGTCTCCGGTGCCGTGCCGCATGTCCTGGTTCCACAACACGGCATAAACTGATGTACCGTGCTTCAACTTGTCCCACCAGTTGTCTGAGTATGTCTTTTCAAACCCACAGTTTTCGAAAATGGCAGGAAGTACAGATGATAGCATGTGAGCTGTCTGCTCGTCGTTCCGCTCTCGTGGCAGCACGATCGGGCTCGGAATATTGTCCATGGCATCCGCATGCTTATTGATGATCGAGTTGAAAAGCCACGCTGATGTGCTCTGCTCATTCCGCTCAAGCCGGTCTTTGTGGAAATTCTTCCAGTGCTGAAGTTTCCACCAGTCCTCATTCGTGATGATTCTCCGGTCCAGCTCCTGCTTACCGGAAATGTACTTTTCGAGGGTCTGCTGCGCCGTGCGGATGGCTGTCGCATCAATCGGACCGGACCTCGACTGAATTTCCGGCTCCTGCTGCCCTGTTGGTTGAATCTCTACGTTATCAATCGTTACACTCATTAGTTACTACTCCTTACTGGCATGATCTCGAGTGGATCTTCCGGTGGCAACGGGTCTCGTTCGGTGAAATGCTTCATGTTCTTTCGAGGATTTAGAGGATGCTCCTGGAAGATGTACCGTGTTTCGTCATAAATGTGATCCTCCATATCTGTATCGATATCCTCAACGTGTTTGTCGTCGTAGATCAGCAGCGGGATGGTCCGGATGAACTGCTTACACGATTTGAAACAGTAGAACATCGGTATACCGGTCTGATCGAATGACAGACGGTAATGGAACTGCATCAGCCCGGCAAGCCTCGTGTGGTCGCCCTTATCGTTGTATATTCCTGCTCTCTCGAACATATCCTCAATGGACTCTCCCGTGTCCGATCCCCAGATGGCCGGATCTGCGATGCCGTAAACCCGTCGCCCTCGAATATTCGGGTCGGTACGCTCGATCTCCTTGATCCGTGTTGCTATCTCCGGAACCGTCAGCTGCAGCCCGGTGTTTGGCTCCGATGTGCAGCCATAATCTTCTCTGATCCGGTACAGAATCCCGTCATGATCGAGGGCAAACCAACCTAAACTGTACGGTTTACTGTATCCATGATCGTATCCTCTGTAGATTTTCCATGATGGAGGGATTTTGAAATCATCAATGACGTGAGTCCATCGTCTGTCCTGGTAATGAGCAGGATCATCAGTCCATTCGTTGAATACCTGTCCGATGAAGCTGTCCCAGTCTCCCTCTAGCCAGGCCTTCCGCTTGGCCTCCGGAAGGGCCTCCAGTGCTCGTACATACTCCGGGTCTTTCTCCATCAGTACGGAATTGTCATATACCAGGGACTGAATGAAGCTGTAGTCCTCCGGATACTCGTTCTCCATGTACTGTTTTGATATGAACAAACGTTTGATATACCCGTGTCCCTTCCCTCCGGGGTTACAGGTGTAGTAGGTCCGACGTGGAAACTCTGATGTACCTCTTACACAGGCGTTCAGGTCCTTGATCTGCTGCTCTGTGAGCTGTGTGGCCTCATCAATATAGAGAATATCCACCTCAGTTCCCTGGTATCTGTCTGTATCCGAATCGGTAGCACAATATCCGAACTGAATCGTGCTGCCGTTTGGGAAGGTCATGATCTTCTCTGAGTTGTTGTATTTGATCGGGCAACCAGGTGAACCAACATGCAACAGCTTTTTCAGCGGTCGGATGTGGTTTGCCTGGAGTTCCGAATACGTTCGCCGGATCACCATCTGTTGGATGCCTGGATAGCTGAGAGCCATCAGCACGAGCTTCGCCCGGACCGCCCAGGACTTCCCACCTCCTCGTGCCCCTCCGAATGCTACGTGACGGTGCCGATCACGGAGGAACAGGTCCTGTTTTACGTTCGGTTTTCCAATATCGATGTTCATCCGGTGTAATCATCTCCTCCACCAATTGTGATCTGGATGGAATTATCCTCCTGCTGCTCCTGGTCTGGATGCTGTCCGAGCATTTTCATTATGAATTCGAGGGAATTTAGGTTTCCCTTTTGAGCGAGCTTCTTCTGAGCTGCCAGCATCACCTCGATCTCCTCCTCTGTGAGATCGTCAGATAGAGCCTGTTTGAATGTTTTTCGGGCCTGCCGTGCCTTCCCGGATGCAATGCCGCCTTTCCGTCCCCTCTCCCGTGCTTCCTCCGAGCTTGGTGGCCTTAAATTAGAGTTGTTTTTAGGGTTTCGGGCCATAAAATCAGCCCCTTTCTGTGTTTATTAGTATCACCTCTGCCGTGGTCTCTCCCATGAGTCTCGTTTAATTGTGTTCCAATATCCCATAAAAGCAAACCTATCTATTGACTCGGAAAATATAAAAACCGGAGAAAATAAAAAGAGGGCTGTCGAATGGCAGCTCTCTTTTCGTTTTTCGTTTTCGATTTATATTAATTTGAATTTTGGTCCATCGCTTTCGGAAAACGATACAGCCATTGTGAAAATTTCATTCCCGTCAATTTCGGCTGAGACGGTTTGATTCAGAAGGCTGTGATCTGTTACGGTGTATATGGTCATTCGGCCCTCGTCCATCAGCTTCCGTGCAGCATCTGGATCATATCCTTTTTCTTTCAGTACTTTTTCGATTTCCTCCACCACAGCATGGTAATATTGGTAGCTGAGGTACGGGCACAACCAGGATGTTATCATAATCTGCTCCCAGAACTATCGATCTATACTTATTTGGAATCTATGAACAGCATAACTGCATCGCATAGGATGTAGAATTCCATGACTCCGAAAATATGCTCTAATGTCCTCAACCCGCACAGGTATTCGATGTACATGACCACGGTCGCTAAGCCCTGAATTAAGAGAACTATATCCATTCACAATCCCTCCTCTACAAAACCCTGTGATTTATATCATGAACTGCTGCTCTCAAATTTCTGTTCTCCACCATTGTTACCATCTCCTCAGCCATTACTTTACCCCCTTTGAATGTTTCAACCTCCATGCGGCCTCAGCCATAAGACGTTCAAAACTTTTGAGTGACATTCCCATAACCGAGTTTCCCCAACTATGTCTGTAAGCCGTTTCTGAAAGATGCTCGAGATCTTCCGCGATTACTTCATCGGATGCTTCGGAATAATCATTTTCATGCGATTTTTCATGCTCTTCACACTCTTCTAGGGATGTAAACTCTTTCCCGCAAAACTCGCACGTATAAATGCAAATTTCTCTTTTGTTCATTTTCGCTTTTCCTCCTAATTTCTCTCTAGTGTAGCTTTAAAATCCGATCTCTTCGAGAGCACTTTCCAGTTCCTCTCTAAAATTACGCTCTTCGATGTCATTATCCTCAAAAAACTCGTCCATATGATAGCTATTTTTCAGCCAAAGAGTTAAATACTCAGCAAGCCCTTCCGTGTCATACCCGCTGACTTTGATATTTTTTGCAAGCGGCTGAATCATGCCGTTCCGAAGGTGGTGTGCAAACTTATCCGCTCCAATGATGACTTTATTTCCTGCCGGAACCTTTACTTTTTCACCAGAAATCGCAATTTCAAGTTCCTTTTCACATTTCGATGTTAAAATCTGTCCAATTTTGTACGTCATTCTTCCACCCTCTCAATCTTCGGTACGGGTTCATTCCCCCACTTGATCGGCTGATCTGCCCGAATGTCAAATAGATTTCTCCGTTCTTCCGGTTGATCCAACCAGAATCGATGTCCGACAGCCTCATAGATCGTTTCAAGCTCCAGCACGTCCGGAGACTTGTCAATGTCTGCTTTGCTCCGTCCTGCTGCCATTACTCCACGTAAAACATCCTTGATCGCTCCAAGCGTGTAGACGTACCAGTCGAATTCACGCTGGTAATCCTCGCCATTGTGAACTGTGCGGCCTTTTGTCACGATCCACTCCGCCAGCATCTCCGGCTGATCTAATCCGGTCCGCATCATCATCTCGATGGCCCGGTGTACAAGATGCAGCTGCTCAGCCGTCAATTCAATCGTGTACGTCATGTGCTTCCTCCCATCTCTGCTTGAATCTCTGCCGCTTCGCCTCGATCTGGTTCCAATTCACATCAAGGTCGAGTTCCTTTGAGCACTGGATCACGTCGCTCCACTCCTCGCAAAGCGACGCTCTGACCTCTTTCTCCGTCTTCGGCGTCGGATTCTCGCCGCGTATGATTCGTGAAAGCTTCAGAGCTTCGTGCTGGCACTCACCAAGCTCCTCCGCAAACATTTCGAGCATGGCCGGTTCTCCAATTTCTTTAATCATGCCATTGTCTCCATATACTCATCTATGCTGATCTGGTTTGTTTCTGGTAACTTGCACATCTCATTTACTGCCCGGTTATAGAAATCGTGATTGATTTCAAAACCGTAAAATGAACGTCCGAGCTCCATGCACGCTCGTGCTGTCGATCCGCTACCGAAGCACGGATCAATAACCACGTCGCA